>CALFXR010000036.1 GCA_937958475.1 uncultured Mesorhizobium sp.
CCGCCGCCGGCGAAGGCGCCGATGTAGAAGTAGACGAAGTCGCTGGCGCCGCCGCCCCGGCCGAACACCAGTTCGGCGCCGCAGGCGGACGTCGCGTCGTTCTGCAGGTAGACCGGGAAGGTGCAGCGCGACTGGATTTCGGCGCGAATGTCGAAGTGGCGCCACTGGTCCATGATCTCGCGCGGCGCGCCGGCCGTGTCGGCCCAGTTCCACAGTTCGAACGGCATGGCGATGCCGAGGCCGGCGATTCGGCTGTCCTGGCGGGGGGTGAGTTCAGCGCGGATCGCCGCCATTTCCCGCGTGACGAAGTGTACCGTGTCGTGCGCCGCCGGGTAGCGGTAGGAGAGTTGGCGCATGGCGCGCACGTGGCCGAGGAAGTCGATCAGCACGAGTTCGGCGCTGCGCCGTCCGATCTTGAGGCCAAGGAAATAGGCGCCTTCTGGGTCGAGCGACATCGGCACCGACGGCTGGCCGATCTTGCCGCGCAGCGGTTCGCCGCGCTTGAGCAGACCGTCGTCTTCCAGCTTGCGCATGATGACGGAGGCGGTCTGCGCCGAAAGGCTCGTCATTCGGGCGATGTCGGTCTTCGACAGCCCGGCCTGGCGCCGCACCAGCGACAGGACCAGCCGCTCATTGGAGTCACGCATGCCGCTCTGGTTGGTGCCGCGCTGCATGCGGCTTTCCGCCGATGTGGTCGGACTGCCCCGCACGTGTCCCGCCTCCATGGACGACCCCTCCCGATTCCGGGGCCTTTGTCGCGAGAATGCGGGCATTCGTCGAGTCTGTCAATAATAAATAAGAGTGATTTAATTATTGACTCGGACATCGTCTTGGTGTTTGGTCGATGCAGACGCCGGGGTTGAAGAGACCCGGGTCTGGGCGGCAGGCGCCGCCGGGCACTATCACCACCGGGAGGACTATCGTGACCAAGACCACGCTCAAGTACACTGTATTCGGCGCCGCCGCGGCCGCCGTGATGGCGCTCGCCGCGCCGGCCTCGGCCGCCGACATCGGCGCCTGCCTGATCACCAAGACCGACACCAATCCCTTCTTCGTCAAGATGAAGGAGGGCGCCACCGCCAAGGCGGCCGAACTCGGCATCACGCTGAAGAGCTACGCCGGCAAGATCGACGGCGATTCGGAAAGCCAGGTTGCGGCGATCGAGACCTGCATCGCCGACGGCGCCAAGGGCATCCTCATCACCGCTTCCGACACCAAGGGCATCGTCCCTGCGGTCAAGAAGGCGCGCGATGCGGGCATCGTCGTCATCGCCCTCGACACGCCCCTCGAGCCTGCCGATTCCGCCGACGCCACCTTCGCCACCGACAATCTGCTCGCCGGCAAGCTGATCGGCCAGTGGGCGGCAGCCACGCTCGGCGACGCCGCCAAGGACGCCAAGGTCGCCTTCCTCGACCTCACGCCCTCGCAGCCTTCGGTCGACGTCCTGCGCGACCAGGGCTTCATGATCGGCTTCGGCATCGATCCGAAGGATCCCAACAAGATCGGCGACGAGGACGATGCGCGCATCGTCGGCCATGACGTGACCAACGGCAACGAGGAGGGCGGCCGCAAGGCCATGGAGAACCTCCTGCAGAAGGACCCCGGCATCAACGTCGTGCACACCATCAACGAGCCGGCCGCCGCCGGCGCCTACGAGGCGCTGAAGGCCGTCGGCATGGAGAAGAACGTGCTGATCGTCTCCGTCGACGGCGGCTGCCCGGGTGTCAAGAACGTCGAGGCCGGCATCATCGGCGCCACCTCGCAGCAGTACCCGCTGCTGATGGCCGCGCTCGGCATCGAGGCGATCAAGAAGTTCGCCGAGACCGGGGAGAAGCCGAAGCCGACCGAGGGCAAGGACTTCTTCGACACCGGCGTCGCGCTGGTGACCGACAAGCCCGCGGCCGGGGTCGACTCGATCGACGTCAAGACCGGCCTCGCCAAGTGCTGGGGTTGATCTGAAGCCACGACGGGAACACTGTCGTCATCGCGGAGGGCGGAGATCCGCCCTCCGAGCGATGGGCCACGGGTCCGCGGGAGGAAATCAGGATGAGTGACGCGACGGCTGAGGGCCGGCGGCCGCAGGAGTTCGAGACCGTTCTCTCCGGCAGCGACACGAGGGTGGCGAACTTCGACGCCCAGAAGCGGTCTCCGATCGAGCACGTGCAGCATTTCCTGCACTCCAACCCGGCGGCGGTGCCGCTGATCGTGCTCGTCCTGTCGCTGGTGCTGTTCGGCGTCATGGTCGGCGGCAAGTTCTTCTCCGCCTTCACCATGACGCTGATCCTCCAGCAGGTCGCCATCGTCGGCATCGTCGGCGCGGCGCAGACGCTGGTCATCCTCACCGCCGGTATCGACCTCTCCGTCGGCGCCATCATGGTTCTGTCTTCCGTCGTGATGGGCCAGTTCACCTTCCGCTACGGCCTGCCGCCGTCGCTGGCGGTCCTGTGCGGCTTCGCCGTCGGTGCCCTGTGTGGCTGGGTCAATGGCGCGCTCGTCGCCTACATGAAGCTGCCGCCCTTCATCGTCACGCTCGGCATGTGGCAGATCGTGCTGGCCGCCAACTTCCTCTATTCGGCCAATGAGACCATCCGCTCCCAGGACATCGAGGCCACGGCCCCGATCCTGCAGTTCTTCGGCCAGAATTTCCGCGTCGGTTCCGCCGTCTTCACCTACGGCGTCGTCGTCATGGTGCTGCTGGTGCTCGCCCTCTGGTACGTGCTCAACCACACCGCCTGGGGTCGCCATCTCTACGCCATCGGCGACGATCCCGAGGCCGCGCAGCTCGCCGGCGTGCGCGTCAACAGGATGCTCGTCACCGTCTACGTGATTTCGGGCCTGATCTGCGCTCTGGCCGGCTGGGCCCTCATCGGCCGCCTCGGCTCGGTGTCGCCGACCGCCGGCCAGTTCGCCAACATCGAATCGATCACCGCGGTGGTCATCGGCGGCATCTCGCTGTTCGGCGGCCGCGGCTCGATCCTCGGCATGCTCTTCGGCGCTTTGATCGTCGGCGTCTTCTCGCTCGGCCTGCGCCTTGTCGGAACCGACCCGCAGTGGACCTATTTGCTCATCGGCGCGCTGATCATCGTCGCCGTCGCCGTCGACCAGTGGATCAGAAAGGTAGCAGGGTGATGTCCAGGGAACCCATCCTCACGGCCCGCGGCCTGGTCAAGCGCTACGGGCGCGTCACCGCCCTCGACAGCGCCGATTTCGACCTCTACCCGGGCGAGATCCTTGCCGTCATCGGCGACAACGGCGCCGGCAAGTCGTCGCTGATCAAGGCCATTTCCGGCGCCGTCAGTCCCGACGAGGGCGAGATCATGCTGGAAGGCAAGGTCGTCCAGTTCCGCTCGCCGATGGAGGCGCGCGACGCCGGCATCGAGACCGTCTACCAGAACCTCGCTCTGTCGCCGGCGCTGTCGATCGCCGACAATATGTTCCTCGGCCGCGAGATCAGGCGGCCGGGCATCCTCGGTTCCTGGCTGCGCATGCTCGACCGCCCGGCGATGGAGAAGCGCGCCCGCGACAAGCTCACCGAGCTCGGCCTGATGACCATCCAGAACATCGGGCAGGCGGTGGAGACGCTGTCGGGCGGCCAGCGCCAGGGCGTCGCGGTGGCGCGCGCCGCCGCCTTCGGCTCGAAAGTGGTCGTCATGGACGAGCCGACCGCCGCCCTCGGCGTCAAGGAATCGCGCCGCGTGCTCGAGCTGATCCTCGACGTGAAGAAACGCGGCCTGCCGATCGTGCTGATCTCGCACAACATGCCGCACGTCTTCGAAGTCGCCGACCGCATCCACATCCATCGCCTCGGCCGCCGGCTCTGCGTCATCGACCCGAAGCAGTACTCGATGTCGGATGCGGTGGCCTTCATGACCGGCGCCAAGGAGGCGCCGCGCGAGGCGTTCGCCGCCTGATCTCGCGCCGCGCGGCGAAGCTCTCGCGCCGCTGCGTTCGGCCGCCAGATTCCGCGTGCAATTGCCGGCCAAATCCGGCTAGCTTCCTGGCGGGAGGAGTTCGATCATCGAGGCGGCCGGGCGACCGGCGGACCTTGCTTTTCTGGATGGGATCATGAAGCCCGCGACAGCGAACGAACTTCCGAGGCCTTTCTTGCACGACACCGACACCGAAACGCTGGCAAACGACATCCTCAAATGCCTGACCTACCGGGTCGGCAAGGATGCCACCGTCGCCACGCCCTACGACTGGCTCACGGCCGCGATCAAAGTCGTGCGCGACCGCATCATCGAGCGCTGGATCGATTCCACCAAGGCGGCCTACGAGCAGCGGGCGAAGCGCGTCTACTACCTGTCGCTGGAGTTCCTGGTCGGGCGGCTGATGCGCGATTCCTTCTCCAACATCGGCATGCTCGACCAGATGCGCGCGGCGCTGGCCTCGCTCGGCGTCGAGCTCGACGTGATCGCCGAACTCGAGCCCGACGCCGCGCTCGGCAATGGCGGCCTCGGCCGCCTCGCCGCCTGCTTCATGGAGAGCATGGCCACCGTCGACGTTCCCGTCCACGGCTACGGCATCCGCTACAAGAACGGCATGTTCCGCCAGCAGATCGCCGACGGCTGGCAGGTCGAGCTGCCGGAGACCTGGCTCGACCACGGCAATTCCTGGGACTTCGAGCGCCGCGAACGCTCCTTCGAGGTCGGCTTCGGCGGCTCGGTGCAGTCCGTCACCGCGCGTGACGGCCGACTCGAACACCATGTCTGGAAGCCGCAGGAGCGCGTGCTCGCCGTGCCTTACGACACGCCCGTGGTCGGCTGGCGCGGCAAACGCGTCAACACGCTGCGCCTGTGGTCCGGCATGCCGATCGATCCGATCCGGCTGGAAGCCTTCAACGCCGGCGATCACATCGGCGCTCTGCGCGAGAGCAACAAGGCCGATGCGCTGTCGCGCGTCCTCTATCCGGCCGACGCCACGGCGGCCGGCCAGGAACTGCGTCTCAGGCAGGAGTATTTCTTCACCACCGCCTCGCTCCAGGACATCGTCCAGCGCCATCTCTCCCAGTATGGCGAACTGCACTCCCTGCCCGACAAGGCCGCGATCCACCTGAACGACACGCATCCGGCGGTCGCCATCGCCGAGCTGATGCGCCTCCTGATGGACGTCCACGAGATCGATTTCGACACCGCCTGGGACATCACCAGGCGCACCTTCGCCTACACCAACCACACGCTTCTGCCCGAGGCGCTGGAAAGCTGGCCAGTGCCGCTGTTCGAGCGGCTGCTGCCGCGCCACATGCAGATCGTCTACGCCATCAACGCCCAGGTGCTGCACGAGGCGCGCGCGGCCGGCCTCTCCGACGACCAGGTCCGCGGCATCTCGCTGATCCACGAGGACGGCGACCGCCGGGTGCGCATGGGCAACCTGGCATTCGTCGGCTCGCACAAGATCAACGGCGTCTCGGCGCTGCACACCGAGTTGATGAAGGAGACGGTGTTCTCCCACCTGCACCGGCTCTATCCGGACCGCATCAACAACAAGACCAACGGCATCACGCCGCGGCGCTGGCTGTTCCAGTGCAATCCGGGCCTCACTGCGCTCGCCCGCGAGGCGATCGGCGACGCTTTCCTCGATGACGTCACCCGGCTCTCGGGCCTCGACGTCCTTGCCGGCGATGCCGCCTTCCGCGAGCGCTTCGCGGCGGTCAAGCGCGACAACAAGATGCGCCTCGCCACCGTGGTGTCGGAGCGTCTCGGCCTGCGCATCGATCCCTCGGCGCTGTTCGACATCCAGATCAAGCGCATCCACGAGTACAAGCGCCAGCTCCTCAACATCGTCGAGACGGTGGCTCTCTACGACCAGATCCGCTCGCATCCCGAGCGCGAATGGATGCCGCGGGTGAAGTTCTTCGGCGGCAAGGCGGCGCCGAGCTACCACAACGCCAAGCTGATCATAAAGCTGATCAACGACGTGGCGCGGGTGGTCAATCACGACCCTTCCGTGCGCGGGCTGCTGAAGGTCGCCTTCATGCCGAACTACAATGTCAGCCTCGCCGAGGTGATGATGCCGGCGGCCGACCTGTCCGAGCAGATCTCCACGGCCGGCATGGAGGCGTCGGGCACAGGCAACATGAAGTTCGCCTTGAACGGAGCGTTGACCATCGGCACGCTCGACGGCGCCAATGTCGAGATGAAGGAGCATATCGGCGAGGAGAACATGATGATCTTCGGGCTGACCGCCCAGGAGGTCGCCGACCGCCGCGCCGCCGGCTACCGTCCACGCGAAGTCATCGAGGGCTCTCCCGAACTCGGCCAGGCGCTGGCGGCGATCTCGTCCGGCGTCTTCTCGCCCGACGATCCCGATCGTTATCGCGGTCTCATCGACGGGCTCTACGACCACGACTGGTTCATGGTGGCCGCCGATTTCGACGCCTATGCGGCCGCCCAGCGCCGGGTCGACGCGCTGTGGCGCGACAGTCCCGAATGGAACGCCAAGGCCGTGCGCAACGTTGCGCGCATGGGTTGGTTCTCGTCGGACCGCACCATCCGCCAGTACGCGGCAGATGTTTGGAACGTGCCCGCCTAGAGGCGGGCAAGGGGGGAGCGGACAATGGGCGCGGCGCGCACCGCAGCACCGGCTGGCGCGACGGAGGCAGGCCTGCCGCTCGCCGCAGTCAAGGCGGTCGTCGCCGGCCGGCACGGCGATCCGTTCGCCGTCCTCGGCGTCCAGGCTGCCGGTTCCGGCTTCGTCGCGCGCTGCTTCATCCCGAACGCCGAGACCGTTTCTGCCCATGTGCTTTCGGGCCGAAAGGTCGGCGAGCTTGTCCGCCGTCATGACGCCGGCTTCTTCGAGGGCAAGGTTTCGATCCGCAAGCGCCAGCCGTTGCGCTACCGCGCTCGCAATGCCGGCGGCGAATGGGACGTCGGCGATGCCTACTCCTTCGGTCCCGTGCTCGGGCCGATGGACGACTACTACATCGCCGAAGGTTCGCACCTGCGCCTCTTCGACAAGCTCGGCGCGCACCTGATCGACCACGAGGGCGCGCGCGGCATCCACTTCGCCGTCTGGGCGCCGAATGCCCGGAGGGTCTCGGTGGTCGGCGATTTCAACGACTGGGACGGCCGCCGACACGTCATGCGCCACCGCGTCGACAGCGGCATCTGGGAAATCTTCGTTCCCGATATCGGCGCCGGCCGCCCGTACAAGTACGAGATCGTCGGCGCCGACGGGAAACTCGTGCCGCTCAAGGCCGACCCCTTCGCCTTCCGCTCGGAGCTGCGCCCGGCGACGGCGTCGGTGACGACCGCCCCTTCGGCCCACGTCTGGGGCGACGACGCCCACCGCGCCTACTGGCGCTCGACCGACCCGCGCCGGGTGCCGATCTCCACCTACGAGGTCCATCCCGGCTCCTGGCGGCGGCGCGAGGACGGGACGTTCCTGTCTTGGGACGAACTCGGCGAACGGCTGATCCCCTACGTCGTCGACATGGGCTTTACCCATATCGAGTTCCTGCCGGTTTCCGAGCACCCCTACGACCCGTCCTGGGGATACCAGACGACCGGGCTGTATTCGCCCAGCGCCCGCTTCGGCGAGCCGGAAGGCTTCGCCCGTTTCGTCGACGGCGCCCACCGCGCCGGGCTCGGCGTCATCCTCGACTGGGTTCCCGCGCATTTCCCTGTCGACGCGCACGGGCTGGCTCTTTTCGACGGCACCGCGCTCTACGAGCACGCCGACCCGCGCAAGGGTTTCCATCCCGACTGGCAGACGGCGATCTACAATTTCGGCCGGCGCGAGGTGGTTTCCTACCTCGTCAACAACGCCCTCTACTGGGCGGAAAAGTACCACGTCGATGGTTTGCGGGTCGATGCGGTGGCCTCCATGCTCTACCTCGACTACTCGCGAAAGGCGGGCGAGTGGATCCCCAACGAGCAGGGCGGCCGCGAGAATCTCGAGGCGGTGCGATTCCTCCAGAAGATGAATCGCGCGCTCTACGGCGGATACCCCGGGGCCGTGACGATTGCCGAGGAATCGACATCCTGGCCGAAGGTCACGCAGCCCGTCCACGAGGGCGGGCTCGGTTTCGGCTTCAAGTGGAACATGGGCTTCATGAACGACACGCTGCGCTATCTTGCGCGCGAACCGGTTTACCGCAGGCACCATCACCAGGAAGTCACCTTCGGCCTGATGTACGCCTTCACCGAGAACTTCGTCCTGCCGCTCAGCCACGACGAGGTGGTGCACGGCAAGGGCACGCTGCTCCACAAGATGCCCGGCGACGACTGGCAGAAATTCGCGACGCTGCGCGCCTACTACGCCTTCATGTGGGGCTATCCGGGCAAGAAGCTGCTGTTCATGGGCCAGGAGTTCGCCCAGCGCGCCGAATGGAGCGAGGCGCGCGCGCTCGACTGGGGGCTGCTCGACCATGCGCCGCATCTCGGCGTGCAGCGGCTGGTCAGGGATCTGAACGGCGCCTATCGCACCCGCCCTGCGCTCCACGCCCGCGACTGCGAGGGGGAGGGGTTCTCCTGGCTGGTCGTCGACGACGTGGTGAATTCGGTCTTCGCCTGGCTGAGGAAGGCGCCGGGCGCGCCGCCGGTGGCGGTGGTGTCGAACTTCACGCCGGTGCCGCGCGAGGACTATCGCATGCCGCTGCCGCATGCCGGCCGCTGGCGCGAGATCGTCAACACCGACGCCGCCGAATACGGCGGCAGCGGCAGGGGAAACGGAGGGGCGGTCGAGGCGACGCAGGAGGGCAATGGCGCGGTCGCGACGCTGCTCCTGCCGCCGCTCGCCACGCTCCTGCTGGAATTCGTGCCCGAAGGGCAATTGGGAGGATGACATGGAAAAGCGAAACCAGCCGCTCGCCCGCGACGCGATGGCCTATGTCCTCGCCGGAGGACGCGGAAGCAGGCTCAAGGAACTGACCGACGTCCGCGCCAAGCCGGCCGTCTATTTCGGCGGCAAGAGCCGCATCATCGACTTCGCCCTGTCGAATGCGCTGAACTCCGGCATCCGCCGCATCGGCGTCGCCACCCAATACAAGGCGCATTCGCTGATCCGCCACCTGCAGCGCGGCTGGAACTTCTTTCGCCCCGAGCGAAACGAGAGCTTCGACATCCTCCCCGCCAGCCAGCGCGTCTCCGAGACGCAGTGGTACGAAGGCACCGCCGACGCGGTGTTCCAGAACATCGACATCATCGAGTCCTACAACCCCGAATACATGGTCATCCTGGCCGGCGACCACGTCTACAAGATGGACTACGAGCTGATGCTGCGCGAGCACGTCGACACCGGCGCCGACGTCACCATCGGCTGCCTCGAAGTGCCGCGCATGGAGGCGACCGGCTTCGGCGTCATGCATGTCGACGAGACCGACCGCGTCGTTTCCTTCATCGAGAAGCCGGCCGATCCGCCCGGCATTCCCGACAGGCCGGACTTCGCGCTCGCTTCGATGGGCATCTACGTCTTCCGCACCAAGTTCCTTATGGACCAGCTGCGCCGCGACGCGGCCGAGCCGGGCTCCAGCCGCGACTTCGGCAAGGACATCATCCCGTGGATCGTCACCAACGGGAAGGCGGTGGCGCACCGTTTCGCCAGGTCCTGCGTGCGCTCCTCCTTCGAGCACGTCTCCTACTGGCGCGACGTCGGCACGATCGACGCCTACTGGGAGGCCAACATCGACCTGACCGACGTTTTGCCCGAACTCGACATCTACGACCGCGACTGGCCGATCTGGACCTATGCCGAGATCAAGCCGCCGGCCAAGTTCGTCCACGACGAGGACGGACGCCGCGGCTCCGCCGTTTCCTCGCTCGTCGCCGGCGACTGCATCATCTCGGGCGCCGCGCTGCGCCGCAGCCTGCTCTTCACCGGCGTGCGCGTGAACTCGTTCTCCTCGCTGGAGGAGGCCGTGGTCCTCCCCGACTGCATCGTCGGCCGCAACGCCACGCTGCGCAAGGTCGTGCTCGATCGCGGCGTCAGGATCCCGGAAGGCCTGTCGGTGGGCTTCGACACGGAGCTCGACGCCAAGCGCTTCCGGCGCAGCGAGGGCGGCGTCTGCCTGATCACGCAGGCGATGATCGACAGGCTCGGCTGATGCAGGTTCTCGCCGTTGCCCCGGAGATCTTTCCGCTGGTCAAGACCGGGGGCCTCGCCGACGTCGCCGGCGCCTTGCCGGGCGCGCTCGTCGCCCACGGCGTCGCGACCCGCTCGCTGGTGCCCGGCTATCCGGCGGTGATGGCCGCGATCGGGCGCAGGAAGGCGCTGCATCGCTACGACGCCCTGTTCGGCGGCAAGGCGGCGGTGCTCGCCGTGGAAGCCGCCGGCCTCGACCTCCTCGTCCTCGATGCGCCGCATCTGTTCGACCGGCAGGGCGGTCCCTATGGCGATCCGGCCGGCGGCGACTGGCCCGACAATTGGCGCCGCTTCGCCGCCCTTTCCCGTGTCGCCAGCGACATCGCCGGCGGCATCCTGCCCGGCTGGCTCCCCGACCTCGTCCACGCCCACGACTGGCAGGCGGCGATGGCGCCGGCCTACATGCGCTACGGCGGCGCGCCCGCGGTGCCGTCCGTGGTGACCGTGCACAACCTCGCCTTCCAGGGCCAGTTCGCCGCCGAGATATTCCCGGACCTCGGCCTGCCGCACGCCGCGATGTCGCTCGACGGCGTCGAGTATTACGGCGGCGTCGGCTTCCTCAAGGCCGGCCTGCAATCGGCCTGGGCGATCACCACGGTCAGCCCCACCTATGCCCAGGAGATCCGCACGGCCGAGTTCGGCATGGGCCTCGACGGCCTCATCAACCTGCGCGCCGCCGACCTCCACGGCATCGTCAACGGCATCGACACCGCCGTCTGGGACCCCGCCGCCGACAGCCATCTCGCTGCCACCTATTCGGCGAGGACCCTGCGCGCCCGCGCCGCCAACCGCCGCGCCGTCGAGCAGCGCTTCGGCCTCGAGCACGACAACGCGCCGCTGTTCTGCGTCATCAGCCGGCTGACCTGGCAGAAGGGCATGGACATCCTCGCCGGCGTCGTCGACCGCATCGCCGCGGCCGGCGCGCGCCTCGCCATCCTCGGCTCGGGCGACCGCGCGCTGGAGGGCGCGATGCTCGCGGCGGCCGCCCACCACCGCGGCCGCATCGGCGTCGTCGTCGGCTACGACGAGGCGCTCTCCCACCTGATGCAGGGCGGATGCGACGCCATCCTCGTGCCGTCGCGCTTCGAGCCCTGCGGCCTGACCCAGCTCTACGCGCTGCGCTACGGCTGC
>CALFXR010000037.1 GCA_937958475.1 uncultured Mesorhizobium sp.
GACACCGAGAGCGGCTTTTCGAAGCCGGGCGCCTGGACGATCAGGTGGGTGATCTCGCCGAAATAGTGGCGGTCGACCACGGTGCCGGCGATCTGGTGCGGCGCGGTCGCGTCGTCCCACAACACGCGCAGCCGCTCCGGGCGGATGCCGAGCGTCGCGCCGGCGCCGTTGCGCGTATAGAGCGGCGGCTTGTCCGTCTTGACCTTGCCGAAGCCCGGCGCCTGGACGGTCAGCGAGGCGTCGTCCTCGGCGAGCACCTCCGCCTTGACGAAGTTCATGCCGCCGAGGAAATCGGCGACCTGGCGATTGACCGGCTTCTGGTAGATCTCCTTCGGCGACGCCACCTGGGCGATGCGCCCGCCGAACATCACGGCGATGCGGTCGGACATGCCGAGCGCCTCGTACTGGTCGTGGGTGACCAGCACGAAGGTGATGCCGACGGCCTGTTGCAGGCGGCGCAGTTCGACCTGCATCTGCTCGCGCAGCTTCTTGTCCAGCGCCGACAGCGGTTCGTCGAGGAGCAGCACCTTCGGCCGCATGACCAGCGCCCGGGCGAGCGCCACGCGCTGGCGCTGGCCGCCGGAAAGTTCGGTGGCGCCGCGCTTGCCCAGCCCGGTCAGCGAGACCTGCTGCAACGCCTCGTCGACGCGACGGCGCTCCTCGGCCGCGTCGAGGCGCAGCCGCTTCAGGCCGTAGCCGACGTTCTGCTCGACGTTCAGGTGCGGGAAGATGGCGTAGCTCTGGAACACCATATTGGTCGGCCGCCGGTTGGCGGGGATGCCGTCCATCGGCTGGCCGTCGACTGCGATCGTGCCCGAGGTCGGCGAGTCGAAGCCGGCGATCATGCGCAACAACGTGGTCTTGCCGCAGCCCGACGGCCCGAGGAGGGAGAAGAACTCGCCCTCCCGGATCGACAGGGTGGCATCGTCGAGCGCCTTGAACGGCCCGTAGCTGCGGGTGACGTGGCTGATCTCGATCATCGTCTTGTCAGGCATGGGCGGCTCCCGCATCCCTGACCCGGCGTTCGGCCCGACGGCGCAGGATCTCGGCGAATGTGAGCAGAACGAACGAGCCGACCAGCAGCAGCGTGCCCAGCGCGAGCACGCCCGGCAGCTTCGCGGCGAAGCGCAACTGGCCCCAGATGTAGACGGGGAGGGTGACGTCCGTGCCCGTCAGGAAGAAGGCCATGATGAACTCGTCGAGCGAGATGGTGAAGGAGACCAGCAGGCTGGAGATGATCGCCGGCGCCACCATCGGCAGGGTGACGCGCCGGAACGTGCCGAAAGCGGTCTCGCCGAGGTCGGCGGAGGCTTCCTCGAGGCTGCGGTCGAAGCCCTCGAAGCCCGAGGTCAGCACCGCCACCGAATAGGGCACGCAGACCAGCACGTGGCCCAGCACCACCGTGAACAGCGACAGCGACAGGCCCATCTGCAGGAGCACGATCAGCAGCGACACCGCCACGATGATTTCCGGCAGCACCAGCGGCGCCATGATCAGCCCGTTGATCGGACGCTGCATGGGGAAGCGGTAGCGCGTCAGCGCCCGTGCCGCGCAGATGCCGAGCACGGTCGACAGGATCGACGCGGAGAGGCCGACGACGAGGCTGTTCCAGGCCGCGTCGAGCATCGCCGGCGTCTTGCCGAGATCGGCGTACCATTTCAGCGTCACGCCCTCGAGCGGCAGCTTCGGCGCCGGCGAGGTGTTGAGCGAGAACACCGGCAGGAGCAGGACGGGCACGTAGATGAAGGCGAGGTAGAGATAGGCGTAGCCCGTCAGCCACGACGGCAGGAACGCGCGCAGGGCCTTCATCGCGCCATCCTCGCCGCGCCGCGGATCAGGAACACCGTGGCTGCGGCCATTGCCGTGACGATCGCCATGGTGGTGACGGAAAGCGCCGCGCCCAGCGGCCAGTTCGCCGCCTTGCCGAACTGCGCCTGGATGGCGGTGGCGATCATCACGCCGTCCTTGCCGCCGACCAGGCGCGGCGTCACGTAGTCGCCGACGGTGGGGATCATGACGATCAGGATGGCGGAGACGACGCCGGGGATCGAAAGCGGCAGGGTGACGCGGACGAAGCGGCGGATCGGCCCGTCGCCGAGGTCGGTCGCCGCCTCGAGCAGCGTGCGGTCGACCTTCTCCAGCGAGACGAAGATCGGCAGGATGGCGAAGGCTGCCCAGGCATGGGTCAGCGTGATCACCACGGCGCTCGAATTGTAGAGCAGCGCCGTCGACGGCTCGTCGATGATGCCGAGTGCGAGCAGGCCGGAGTTGAGGACGCCGTTGTAGCCGAGGATCACCTTCCACGACATGACGCGCAGGAGGTAGCTGGTCCAGAACGGGATGGTGATGAGGAACAGCCACAGGCTCTTGTGGCGGCCGCCGTGGAAGGAGATGAAGTAGGCGATCGGATAGGCGAGCACGACGGTGGTGACGCTGACCACCAGCGAGATCCACAGCGAGCGCATCAGCAGGTCGCGGTAGATCGGCTCGGTCAGCGCGATCCGGTAGTTTTCCAGCGTGAAGGTGCGGTCGATGGTGAGGTAGTTCTGCGTCCAGAACGAATGCGCGACGACCACAAGGATCGGCACGGCGAGAAGGACGAGGGCATAGGCGAGGGTGGGGCTGACGAGGGCGAGGCCCTGGGCTTGTTCGGACCGCAGAAGGGATTTGCGTTCGATGCGCCGCGGCGGAATTGCCTGCGACCCTTCCGCGGCCGCCGTCATCGCAGCGCTCCGGGAGCCGGTCTGGTTGCAGGCTGGAATCGTTCCGCCATGTCGCGTCCCATCGACCGTCCGTCCGTCGCGTTCCCCGGCGACGCCGAACCTTTGCCATCATGCTGATCGGCTTGGCGAAATCAAGCGCTATTTCCCAGGATTTTGATTGAACGGATATTCAAAATCGTGCAAATATCGTCCGTATTCTCATGACTTGGCGGGAATGCTCTTCCCGTCGCCAATTCGACGAAAGGACCGCGCCATGGCTGCGCTCAAGGATTTCGACGCTTCCCTCCCCGGCGACGAGCGCGCGGCGGCCCAGGCGGCGGTCGATGCGGCGAAGCGGCATCTGGTGCAGCCGTGGCCCTATGCCGGCTCGATCGGCACCGAAGCGCGCTCCTTCATCGGCGAGGGCGAGGGCATCTACATCACCGACGGCGAGGGACGCCGCCTGATCGACGGCCCCGCCGGCATGTGGTGCGTCAATGTCGGCCACCGGCGCAAGGAACTGGCGGAGGTCATGTACCGGCAGGCGATGGAGCTTTCCTACAACACGCCGTGGTACACGATGAACGCGGCGTCGGCCGTTCTCGCCGAGCGCATCGCCGGCCATGCGCCGGGCGATTTGAGCCATACCTTCTTCACCACCGGCGGCTCGTCGGCCGTGGAGTCGGCGCTGCGCTTCATGCAGTTCTACAACAACGTGCGCGGCCGCCACGACAAGAAGCTGATCGTCTCGCGCGGCGGCTCCTACCACGGCTCGACCTACCTCTCCGCCTCGCTCAACGGCCGGCCGCGCGACCGCGACTGGATGGACGGCGCCGACGATCTCGTCGTCAAGCTGTCCTCGCCCAATCCGTTCCGCCGGCCCGAGGGGTTGACCGTCGAGGCCTTCGCCGACCGCCTCGTCGAGGAGTTCCGCGAGACCGTGGCACGCGTCGGCGCCGGGCGCATCGGTGCCTTCGTCGCCGAGCCGATCCAGGCGTCGGGCGGCGTCGTCGTGCCGCCCGCGGGCTATCTGAAGCGCATCCGCGAGATCTGCCGGGAGAACGAGATCCTCTACGTCTCCGACGAGGTGGTCACGGGCTTCGGCCGCATCGGCGAGGTCTTCGCCTCGGGCGAGGTGTTCGGGCTCGATCCCGACATCATCACCTTCGCCAAGGGCGTCACCTCCGGCTACTTCCCGCTCGGGGGAATGATCGTGTCGGAGCGCCTGTTCCAGGAACTGCGCCGCTCCAACCACCCCGATGCGATGTTCGGCCACGGCCTGACCTATTCCAGCCACCCGGTCGGCTGCGCCGTGGCGCTGGCCAACCTCGACCTGCTCGAGGGCGGCGTCCTCGACCACGCGCGCGCCGTCGCCCCCTATTTCCAGGCGCAGCTGAAGACGCTCGAGGAACTGCCGCTGGTCGGCGAGGTGCGCGGCGCCGGGCTGATGGCCTGCGTCGAATGCGTCGCCGACCGCGAGAGCAAGGACCCGCTGCAGCTCGACAAGGACGTCGGAAAACGCATCGACGCGCATTGCCACGAACTCGGCCTCCTGGTGCGGCCGCTGATCAACATGTGCGTGATGAGCCCGCCGCTGGTCATCACCCGCGAGCAGGTCGACGACATGGTCGGCATCCTGCGCGAGGGCATCTCGCGAACCATGGACGACCTGCGCCGCGAAGGCGTCTGGAACGGCTGAGCCTTCCTGCCGGGCGCCGGCCGTGGGCCGGCGTCGGTCAGGCCGGCGTCAGATCGCAGCCGCGCAGATCAGGCGTTCCGACGTCACTTCCAGCGCGCGGTCCTCGCGCGGCGCCACGCCCTGCGGCGGCACGTGCGCCGCGATCGCCCGGTCGCGTTCGCGGATGAGTTCGACGATCTCGTCCTCGTTGGCGACGAAGACCGCGGTCAGCCAGCGGTTGACCAGGTAGGATGGCCGCGGCATCTCGACGTCGAAGCGCGGCAGCAGCGCGATCGTGCCCTCCGCGGCGAGCCAGTCGTCGCCGACCACCCACTGGTTCACCGTGAACAGGCGCAGGATCCTTCCGTGTGCGTCGACGCCGACCGCGGCGAGGTGGTGGATCGGCCCGCCGGCTCCGTGCGGCCGCACGAAGCAGTGGAAATGCCCGTGCTCGCCGGCGGGAGCGGACGGATCGGCCGCCTCCGGGTCGGCGGCGTGGCAGTGGTAGAACCACTGCGCCCCGCTCTGCGGATCGAAGACGTCGCCGGGCGGATAGTGGTCCCAGGTCCGGATGTCGGTCGCGTCGCGCAGCGTCTCTCCGAGCACGCTCAGGCCCGCCTTGGCCAGCACCGCCTCGCAATGGGCGATTTCCAGCCGCGCCCGGGCCTTGGCGTCGTTCGTCATCCGTTGCCGGAGGGCTTCGCCGGCGGCGGCGGAGGCGGAAGCTTCTTCGCCGGTGGTGGTGGTGGCGCGAGCTTCTGCACTTCGGCCGGCGCGGCGGAACAGGGCGACGCGGCGGCGCAGGGCGCGGACGCCGGCACCGGCGCTGCGGCGCATGGCGATCCGGCCGCGCAGGGCGAGCCTCCCGCCGGCGGCGTGGCCGCCGATGCGGCGGGAACCGGCAGCGGCCGGACATAGTGGTCCACCGCGACCGCGGCGGTCGCGGCGGCCAATGCGGCGCCGAACAGGAGTGTGTTGCGTCCGCTCACGATTTCCTGAATCCGTCGAGGCCGAACAGCGGCCGAAGCGCGATGCCGCCGAGCGAGCCGGTGAAAGCGGCGGCGAACCACAGCCAGCCGTGCACGCTACCCGAGGCGATGCCGCTGAACAGCGCGCCGATGTTGCAGCCGAAGGAGAGTCGGGCGCCGTAGCCCATGAGCAGCCCGCCGACGACCGCCGCGAGCAGCGAGCCGAGCGGCAGCTTCGCCTTCGGCGCGAACTGGCCGGACAGGCTGGCGGCGAGTGCTGCGCCGAGGATGATGCCGAAATTCATCACCGAGGTGACGTCGGCGAGCACGCTCGACGACAGCGCCTGCTGCGGCCCCGGCCAGGTCCAGAACGCCCAGGTCTCGACGGGGATGCCGGCCGCCTGCGCCGCCTTGGCGCCCCACAGGCCGAAGCCAAAGGTGACCGACCAGGTGTGGCCGGCGAGCAGCAGCGTGGCGACGTTGAGCACGGCCAACAGCAGGCCGGCGCCGACCAGCGGCCAGGGGCCGTGGAGCAGCCAGGTCCAGCCCGGTCGCTTCGGCGCCGGCTCGGTCTCGACCGAACCGTGCACGCGCTTTTCCACGAGCACGGTCGCCAGCCACACCAGCGCCAGCGCGGCCAGCGTCGCCGAGATCGCCCCGCCGGTGCCGAGCCGCTCGCCGAGGCTGATCGAGGGAAGCGACGGCTGCTCCAGCCACCAGGGCAGGTGCGCGGTGCCGACCACGGCACCGACGATGAAGAACAGCAGCGTCACCAGCATGCGCGCCGAGCCGCCGCCGACGGTGAACAGCGTGCCCGAGCCGCAGCCGCCGCCGAGCTGCATGCCCAGCCCGAACATCGTCGCGCCGACCAGCACGGAGACACCGACCGGGGCGAAGGCGCCGGCGAAGGCCTTGCCGCCCAGGCTGCCGGCGGCGAGCAGCGGGATGATCGCGATCGCGGCGACGCCGATCATCAGCATCTGCGCGCGGATGGCCCGGCCGCGCCGTTCGACGGCGAAGCGCCGCCAGCCGCCTGTGAAGCCGAACGAGCCGTGGTAGAGGGCGACGCCGAGCAGCCCGCCGACGAGATAGAGCGCCGCCTGGCGCAGGTCGACGAGGTTGGCGATGGCGAGGAAGCCGGCGGCCAGCATGACGCCGGCGACGGTTGCCGGGCCGCGGTCGACCGCGACGGCGGGCAGGTAGCTCGGAGCCTTGAACGCCTGGGCGATCTGGTCCGGTCTGGCGGTGGCTTCGTTCATCGTCGTCCATGCCGATGGTTGGCCCGTCGTCCGGGCCAGGAAACGGAGGATGCCCGGAACGGGCCGGGCATCCAAGTCAAATCCGGCGTGAGGCTGCCGGCTCAGCCGCCGCTGCGGACCTCGACCGGGCGCGCCTCGTCGGCGGTCCACTCGGCCATCGAGCCGTCATACATGCTGGTGTTCTTGTTGCCGGCGATCTCGCTCAGGCCGAACCAGGCGACCGAGGCCCAGTGACCGGTGTTGCAGAAGGCGATGTTCTTCTCGTCGGCGCCGACGCCCACTTTCTCCATCAGCGTCTTCACCGTCTCCGGCGTCGAGGCGAGCGCCAGTTCGCCGCTGTAGAGCGTGCTGTGAACGATGTTGACGGCGCCCGGCAGCGTGCCGACGGTGCGCACGACCGGGCTCTTCGACTTGCCCTCGTACTGCTCGACCGGGCGGCCGTCGACCAGCTTGGTCCCGGCCTTCAGCGCCTCCTGCACCTCCTCGGTCGTGGCGAGAAGCTCCTCGCGCAGCTCGTAGGAGAACTGCGCCGGCTCCGGCGTCGCCGCGGTCGCGACGCGCTCGCCGCCGGCGGCGTCGTACTGGCGCCAGCCGCCGTCGAGGATCGAGACCTCGTCGTGGCCGAGATACTTGAAGGTCCAGTAGACCCGCGTGGCGCCGCCGAACTCGCTGGAGTCCGTGCCCCACGGTACGATGACGACGTGGTCGTCATTGTCGATGCCGAGGTCGCCGATCAGCTTGGTGATCTGCTCGAGCGGCGGCAGCATGCCGGGCACGCCGTTGACCTCGGTGCGCCAGCCGGCCGTGCTGTAGGGAGCGACGACGGCGCCGGGGATGTAGGGCTTGTCGCCGAGATCCGTCTCCGCGACCTTGTCGCGGATGTCGAGGATGACGACGTTTTCCTGGCCGAGGTGGGACTTCACCCAGGCGGCATCGACGAGGGGGCCGGCGGCCTCTTCGGCGAAGGCCGGGGCGGCAAGCGCCACGACGAAGGAGAAGGCGAGGGCGGCGATACGCATCGAAGGCGCTCCTGTGAAAGACTGATGGCGATTTGTAGCCCGGGGAGAGCGCGAGGTCAGAGCATGGCGCCCTGACCTCGGGAGTTCGGGTGGAAATTCATTCCGAAATCGCGCTGCTTTGAAGGATGACGTTCTACGCGACGTGCCGATCCCCCCGTGTCATGCCGGCATCGCGCCGATATAGGCCGATGCGGGCCTGAGCAGCCGGCCGTTGCGCCGCTGCTCGATCGCGTGCGCCGTCCAGCCGGCGATGCGCGCTGCGGCAAAGACCGGCGTGAAGCCGCCGCGCGGGATCTTCAGCGCGTCGAGTAGGATCGCCGTGTAGAACTCGACATTGGTGTCGAGGGCACGGCCGGCCTTGCTCCGGGCCAGTGCCGCGCGCGCCGCGGCTTCCACCTCGGCGGCGAAGCCGAGGTCGACGCCGTCGCCGCCGAGGCGAGACACGGCCGCGCGCAGCACGTCGGCGCGCGGATCGCGCACTTTGTAGATGCGGTGGCCGAAGCCCATCAGCCGCTCGCCGCGGGCAAGCGCCGCATCGATCCAGGGGCCGATCCGGTCGCTCGTGCCGATGGCGTCGAGCATGTCGAGCACCGGGCCGGGGGCGCCGCCATGCAGCGGGCCGGTCAGCGCGCAGTAGGCGGCGGTCGCGGCCATGAAGGCGTCGGCGCCGGTGGAGGCGACGACACGGCCCGTGAAGGTCGAGGCGTTCATGCCGTGGTCGCTGGCCGTCACCAGGTAGGCGTCGAGCGCGTCGGCTTCCGCCCGGCGGGGCGTGGCGCCGCGGATCATGCGCAGCAGGTCGGCCGCGTGCGGCAGGTCGGGATCGGGCGCGACCGGCTCGCCGCCCAGCGCCTGGCGCAGCAGCGCGGCGGCGGCGACGCCGAAGCCGCCGGTCAGCGCCGTCTCGTCGTCCAGCCCGTCCTCCGGCCCCAGCGCGGCGACCACGGCGCGCATCGCCACCGTCGGCTCGAGACCGCGCGCCAGGTCCAGCGCGCCGCCGAGTCGGGCGAAGGCGCGCTGCCGCGCCAGCCCGATGCGCCGCTGCGTCCCGGCGGCGGCTTCGTCCGCCTCGCGCGGCGCGGCGCCCTTCGCCAGCGCCCACAGGCGGCCGGCGAGATGCTCGAAGCGCACGGTCCCGGCGAGATCGGCGACGCGGTTCCCGGCGATCACCAGTTCGCCGCGCTCGCCGTCGACATGGGACAGGACGGTCGCCGCGGCGGCGACGCCGTCGAGGCCGATCCGCGTGTCGTGGTGGATTGTCATGGCCATTCTCCTTGTTGCGTTGCACAAGGATGGGACCGGCTTGCAAACCAATCAATCTTGATTAGCATGATCAATATGAATATTTCCGCGCCGCTCTATCTCTCCGCCCGCGAGGCGGCCGCCGAACTCGGCGTCTCGACCGCCACGCTCTATGCCTATGTCAGCCGCGGGCTGATCCGCTCCGAACCCACCGAGGACGTCCGCGCCCGCCGCTACCGCGCCGACGACGTTCGCGCATTGAAGGGCCGCCGCGCGCCTTCGGCGGCTGCCCGTGCGGGCGAAGGCGACGGCGCGCCGCTCGTCGAGTCGGCGGTGTCGACCATCACGCCCGACGGCCCGGTCTATCGCGGCGTCGATGCCATCGGGCTCGCCGGGGAGGCGACGCTGGAGCAGGCCGCGACGCTACTCTGGGACGCCAGCCGGTCCGACCCCTTCGCTTCCGGCAACCTGCCGGTCGTCGGCCCGGCCATGCGAGCGGTCGCCGCAGCCGTCGCCGGCGAGGCCCCGCTGGCGCGCGCCATCGCCATCCTCGCCCTTGCCGGCGACGCCGATCCGGGGGCCTTCAGCCGGACGCCGGACGGCCGCGCCCTCGTCGGCGCGCGCGTCATGCGGCTGCTCGTGGCGGCGATCCTCGGTCGCGAGCCTTCGCCGGAGCCGCTTCACCTTCAGGTCGCCGCCGCCTGGGCGCCGGCGGAGCCGCGCGCGCCCGACCTGCTGCGCCGCGCGCTCGTCCTGCTCGCCGACCACGAGCTCAACGCCTCGACCTTCGCCGTGCGCGTCGCCGCGTCGACCGGGCTCAATCCGTACGACGCCTCGATCGCGGGGCTGGTGGCGCTGAAGGGGCCGCGCCACGGCGGCGCCGGACCGCTGGCGGCGCGCATGGTCGCGGCACTCGGGGCCGGCGACGTCGCCGCCGGCCTGCGCGAGCGGATCGCGCTGGGCGAGACGATCCCCGGCTTCGGTCACCTGATCTACAGGGAGGGCGATCCGCGCGCCGAGGCGCTGCTGTCGGCACTCGCCGCGGCTGGCGCCGATCGCCGCTTCGTCGCCGAGGCGCCGGCGCTGGTCGCCGAGGCGACCGGGCTCAGGGCCAACATCGACTACGCGCTCGCCGTGCTGTCACGCACGCTGGGGCTGCCGCGCGGCAGCGAGATCGCGCTGTTCGCCGTCGCCCGCTGCGCCGGCTGGCTGGCGCATGCCTTCGAGCAGCTCGACACGGGCACCCTCGTCAGGCCCCGCGCCCGCTATATCGGCCCGGCCCCGCGGCGCTGAGGAGAGGGCGGTCGCCTATGCCCGCGGGGCGATCGTTTCGGGTCGTTACGGAGCCTGACGAAATACCCCCACCCCTACCCCTCCCCACAAGGGGGAG
>CALFXR010000038.1 GCA_937958475.1 uncultured Mesorhizobium sp.
GAGACGGCCGGCAGGCCAGAGGGGGGTGCGAGCCACGAGCGACATGACCTACAGCAGCGCCTCGATCAGCCCGGCCGCCTTCTCCGGCCCGTTCTGCGACTGCATGTGCGCCGAGGTCGCGGCGAGCTTGGCCTTCATCGCCGGATCGGTCAGGCAGGTCTCGATCTTCGCAAGCAGTTCCTCGTCGGTCCAGTCGTAGCGCGGCATCTTGAAGCCGTGTCCGGTCTCCTCGACACGCGTGGCGTTGTCGTGGCCGTCCCAGACATAGGGCATGATGATCGCCGGCTTGCCGAAGAACAGGCACTCGGTGAAGGAGTTGTTGCCGCCGTGGTGGATGACGGCGTCGACCTGCGGGATCACCGACGGCTGCGGGAACCAGCTCTCGATGATGACGTTGCCGGGCACGTCCGTGTACTCGCCCTTGTAGCCGCCGACATTGACCAGGGCCCGGTAACGCGACTTGCCGATCACCGCGATGATGCGCTTGAGCAACGCCGTGTCGCCGGCGCCGAGCGAGCCGAACGAGACGTAGATCAGCGGGCCGTCGTTGTTCCGGGCGAAGGTCGGCACTTCGTAGGGCGCCTCCTTGCGCACGCAGCCCTCGAGATACTGGAAGCGCGCCGGATCGAGCGGCACGGTACGGGTGAACTTCACCGGCTCGGGATAGAGCAGCAGGTTGAGATAGGGCGATGCCTCGAAGAACTGGCCGAGCGGATAGGATGCCTCTCCGGTCTGCGCCAGGAAGGCGTTGAAGTCGTCGTGCAGCGGCTTGATGACCTCGTTGAAGTGCTTGCGGTAGGCTTCGTGGCCGGCATGGTCGTTCTCGCCGCAGCCCGACAGGTGCGGCGGGATGCCCTCGTCCTCGATCTCGTTCTCCGAGCACGAGATGATGCGCACCCACGGCTTGCCGAACTGCTTGATCGCCGGGAAGAGGATGACGTTGTCGACGCAGATGACGTCGGGCTTGATCCTGGCCAGCACGCCCGGCAGGTCCTTCTGCGCCCACTTGGCGCTGTCGACGATCGCCGTCCAGCAGTCCTTCACGTAGTTGTCGACCTGGTCGTAGGGCGACTTGGCGAAGTTGGGGATGTGGCCGTTGATGAAGTCCTCCCAGAACTTCGCCATCTGCTCGGGCGGCATCGGCTCGGACAGGTTCACCGGATGGGCCTCGAAACCGTAGCCCTTGTAGACGTCGACGAATCCGGGATCCGACAGGAACACGGCCTTGTGGCCGCGCGCCTCGACCGCCTGGGCGATGCCGACCGAGTTGAGGGCCGGCCCGAAGGCGGCCTCGGGGAAGAATGCGATGGTCTTCTGGGTCATCCTGGCTTCCTCAGTCCTTTGCGAAAATCCGTGTGTCGGCCGCGCTCCAGCCGACCTCGACCGTATCGCCCGCCGCGACCGGCCGGCGCTCCGCCTGTTCGGCGGTGACGCGCACCAGCAGCGGCGCGGCGGCGAGCGCCGTTCTCACATGCACCTGGAGGTCGAGGCCGTGATAGGCCGTCGTCTCGACCGTGCCGGTCGCGCGGTTCTCCGCCTCCGGCCCCGGAAACAGAGCAAGGCGCTCCGGCCTGATCGCCGCCCACGCGTCGGCGCCGTCGGCGAGCGCATCGGGTCGGGTACCGCGCACGAGCAGCCCGCCTGCCGCGACCACGCCGCCCGGCGCGGCCTTGCCGGCAATGAAGTTGGTGACGCCGATGAAGTCGGCGACGAAGCGGCCGGCGGGCCGCTCGTAGATCTCGTTCGGCGTGCCGCACTGGAGCAGGTGGCCGTCGCGCAGGACGGCGATGCGGTCGGCCATGACCAGCGCCTCCTCCTGGTCGTGGGTGACCATGATGAAGGTGATGCCGACCTCGTGCTGCAGCCGCTTCAGTTCGAGCTGCATGGCGCCGCGCAGCTTCTTGTCGAGCGCGCCGAGCGGTTCGTCGAGCAGCAGGAGCCGCGGCCACTTCACCAGGGCGCGGGCCAGCGCGACGCGCTGGCGCTGGCCGCCGGAAAGCTGGTCGGGCCGACGGTCGGCCATGGCGGAGAGCTGCGTCGTTGCCATGATGGCGTCTGTGCGGGCACGGATCTCGCTCGCCGGCAGCCGCTCCATCTCCAGCCCGTAGGCGATGTTGGCGCGCACGCTCATGTGCGGAAACAGCGCGTAGGACTGGAACATCAAATTGACCGGCCGTCGGTTCGGCGGGATGGCGGAGATGTCCTTGCCGTCGAGCAGGATGCGGCCCGCGTTTGGCGTCTCGAAGCCGGCGAGCATGCGCAACAGCGTGGTCTTGCCGCAGCCCGACGGGCCGAGCAGGGCGAAGAACTCGTTTTCGCGGATGGCGAGCGACACGGCGTCGACGGCGGTAACGGTGCCGAAGCGCTTGGTGACGGCCTCGATGCCGAGGAGGACGCGTTCGCTTGTCACGGGGCGATGGTCCTGTTGATGCGTTGCGACAGCGCCAGCGCGGTGACGCTGACGGCGATGACGAGGGTGGCGAGCGCATTGAGTTCGGGCGTCACGCCGAAGCGGATCATGGCATAGATCTGCATCGGCAGCGTCGTCGAGGACCGCCCCGCGCCGGCGGTGAAGAAGGCGATGATGAACTCGTCCACCGACAGCGTGAAGGCGAGCAGCGCGCCGGCGATCACGGCCGGCGCGATCATCGGCAGCGTGATGCGCCTGAACGTGGTGAGGGCCGAGGCGCCGAGATCGGTCGAGGCCTCGACGACCGACCAGTCGAAGCTCTTCAGCCGGGCGCGGACAACCGCGCAGACGAAGGCGATGTTGAAGACGACATGGGCGAGCACGATCGTGTGCAGGCCCATGGTCACGTTCAGCATCGAGAAGAACGACAGCAGCGCGATGGCCAGCACGATGTCGGGGATGATCATCGGCGCGAAGATCAGCGCCTCCAGCGCCTTGCCCTTGCGCCGGCGTATCTCGACGCCGATGGCGAGCAACGTGCCCAGCGCGGTCGCGATTACCGTCGACACCAGCGCCACGATCAGCGTGTTCAGCGCCGCCGACAGGATCTGCCCGTTCGCCGCCAGCGATCCGTACCATTTCAGCGAGAAGCCCGACCACACGGTTGGCAGCCCGCCCTCGTTGAACGACAGCGCGATCAGCACACCGATCGGGATGTAGAGGAAGGCGAAGACGGCGGCGAGAACCACGCCGAGCGAACGGCGCGTCGCGGGCGAGCGGTCAGCCACGGCCGGCCTCCTCGCCTTCCCGGGACTGCCGGCCCTCTGCGCGCGACGCGGCGAAGGCCTGAAGCATCAGCAGCGCCATCATGATGGCGATCAGCGCCATGGCCAGCGCGGCGCCGAACGGCCAGTCGTTGGCGGCGAGGAACTGGTCGTAGACGAGGTTGCCGATCATCTGGAAGCGGCCGCCGCCGAGCAGCGCCGGCGTGACGAAATTGCCGATCGACAGCACGAAGACGAACACCGCGCCGGCGGCGACGCCGGGCAGCGTCAGCGGCAGCGTGATACGGCGGAAGGTGGTCAGCGCCGAGCCGCCAAGGTCGCGCGAGGCCTCGCGCAGCTCCGGATTGAGCCGGGCGAGCGGCGCGTAGCAGGCGAGCACGACGAAGGGCAGGTAGTTGTAGACAAGGCCCGCGATCACCGCGCCCTCGGTATAGAGCAGCGACGGCGGCTCGCCCGTGTAGCCCACCCAGCGCAGGAGTTGCGTCAGCAGCCCCTCGCGGTTGAGCAGCACGATCCAGGCATAGGTGCGGATCAGGTAGTTCGACCAGAAGGGCAGCACGGCGAGGAACAGGTAGAGCGGCTGCCGGTGGCGCGGCGCGGCGGCGATGGCATAGGCCGCGGCATAGCCGACGACCACGGCGATCAGTGTCGCCAGCCCGGCGATCCGCGCCGAGTTGAGGAAGATGCCGGCATAGAGCGGGTCGACGGCGTTGGCGAAGTTCTCCAGCGTGAACGTGTAGTCGACGCCGCCGTAGATGCCGCGGCGGAAGAAGGCGAGCGCCAGCACCAGCGCGCACGGCACCACCATCAGCGCCGTCAGCCAGGCGAGCGCCGGCGCCATCAGCACGGTGGAGCGGGACGGGACGAGTTTCACTGCCATCTGCGAGACCCGAAAGACCCCTGCCGCCGCGGCGCGGCGAAAAGGGCGGTCGCGAAGCCGGCCGTCGCCGAACGCACGCGTCGACGGCCGGCCGGACGGGCGGCCGCTACTGCGCCGCCTTGATCTCGCTGACGATGCGCGAGTAGTCGCGCTGCGCCTCGCCGACGTCGCGCAGCTGCTCGAACTTGACCAGGTCGGCGACCGGCATGGCCATGTTCGGATACTGCTGCATCATCTCGGCCGGCAGGCTCTCCATGGCCGGCTTGTTCGGCACCTTGTAGAGGATGTTTTCCGCCGCCCAGGCGTGGTTCTTGGCGTCGAGCATGTAGTTGATGAACTGGAAGGCGGCGTCCTTGTTCTCCGAAGCCTTCAGCACCACGATCGTGTCGAGCCAGAGGTCCGATCCCTCCGACGGGATGACGTATTTGATCTCCGCGTTCTCGGCGATGCCGTAGTTGCACCAGCCGTCCCAGGCATGCACCAGCACGGCCTCGCCGGAGACGAGCTTCGAATAGAAGGTCGTGTCGTCATAGGCGAGCAGCGTGCGCTTCGCCGAAATCAGCAGGTCCTTGACCTGGCCCATCTTGGTCGCATCGGTCTCGTTGACCGAATAGCCGAGGGCGAGCTGTCCTGCCGCCAGCAGCCAGCGGTCGGTGGCGAGCATGGTCGTCTTGCCCTTCACCGCGTCCGAGGGCTCGAGCAGCGCCTTCCAGCTCGACGGTGCGTCCTTCACCAGGTCCGAGCGGTAGCACAGGCCGGTCGTGCCCCAGGTATAGGGGACCGAGAAGGTGTTGCCCGGATCGTGCGGCAGCGCCGCCGCTTCCGGATAGAGATTGGCGAGGTTCGGCACCTTGGCGTGGTCGATCGTCTCGGCGAGGCCGAGATTGTGCAGCACCTCGGCGAAGGGCGACGAGACGAAGACGATGTCGTAGCCCTTGCCGCCCGAGGCGATCAGCTTGCCCATGATCTCCTCGTTGGTGGCGTGGACGACCACTTCGGCCTGCACGCCCGTCGCCGCCTTGAAGGTATCGACGACGTCGGGCGCCATGTAGCCTTCCCAGTTCGAGACGACCAGATTGCCGGCAACGGCCGTACCGGCGGTCGCGAACATGACGGTGCCAAAGGCCGCGGCGGCGAGCGCGCGGCGGGAAACGGTGAATTCAGTCACGGCAGGCTCCCATTGGTTCGGTATTGCGGTTCCCGTGGGCGTCTGCATGGCTGCGACACCCTTGTCTCGATTTCCGGCTATCTTGCCGTTTGCAATGAAAGTACTATTATAAAAAATAGGACTGTCAACCGGGATTCTCGGGAAGTTGACCAGGGCGGCGCGACGGATCTCGAAGGTCATGGCGGCCCGCGCCGGAAGGAGCGAGCCATGCCGACCATCGTGAGAATACCGCGCAAGAACCATCTCGACCTCGCACAGCGTATCCTGGAAGTCGCGCGCCAGCAGGGCATGCGCCCGGGCGCGCACCTGCCCGAGCAGCATCTGGCGACGCTGTGCAATGTCTCGCGCACGCCCATCCGCGCCGCCCTGAAGGTGCTCGCCGACAAGGGCGTGGTGGCGCGGCAGGACGATGCGGGATACCGCCTCGCCGTGGATCTGTCGTCGCCGGCCGACTTCGATTCCGGCCTGCCCCGCGCCGAGGAGGCGACGCTCGCCGACGCCATACTGCGCGACCGCGCAGCGCGGCGGCTGGGCGGCACGATTACCGTGACCGAACTGATGCGCCGGTACAATGCCGACCGCCGAACGGTACTAAAAGCGGTAATAAGTCTCAACGATGACGATATCCTGCAGCGCGCGCCGGGCCAGTCATGGTTTTTCCGCCCCATCCCCGACAGCCCGCAGGCGATCGCCGCGAGCTTCGAGTACCGGCTGCTGCTCGAGCCGGCCGCCATCCTGGTGCCCGGCTTCCATCTCGACGGCGTGAAGGCGGCGTCGCTGCGGCAGGGCATGGATGCGCTGCTCTCGCGTCCCGACAGCGAGTTCGACACGCGCGAGTTCCACAGGCTCGACATCGAGTTCCACAGGCTGATCGCCCAGGGTTGCGCCAACCCCTTCATCGCCGATGCGCTGAACGGCCATCTCAGGCTGCGCGAGCTTCCCGGCCAGGGCGGTGGCGTCAACGTCTTTCGCCTGCGCCAGTCGACCCAGGAACACCTCGGCATTCTGGACAACCTGGAGGCCCGCCAGTATGAGGTGGCCGCCGATCTTCTGAAGGTGCATCTGAGGCTTTCGGGCAACCAGCGCCCGCAGGCGGCAAATCGCGGCTCTCCGCCCCTTCTGGGCATGATCCGCCGCCTGGTTTGACGAGGATGTGTTGAAGATCGACCGCCCGCCGACGATCGCGCTCTTCCCCGAAGCTTCCTTCGGCGCGGCCCTCAACTGCGTCGGCATCGCCCAGGCGCTGCGCGACCGCGGCGCCCGGCCGGTCTTCATCTGCCACGGCGGCTTTTCGGGCGTCTTCGCCGACTACGGTTTCCAGGAATACCACCTGCCGGCCGCCGATACGCCGAGCGACACGCACAGCTACTGGCAGGACTTCATCAAGCGCCACCTGCCGCATTTCGACATGAGCCCGGTCGATCAGATCGAGACCTACGTCGCGCCGACCTGGGAGGCGATCGTCGATACCGCCGTCGATGCGGAGGCGCCGCTACGCCAGCTTCTCGCCCGCATCCGGCCCGACGCCGTCGTTCTCGACAACGTGGTCATGTTTCCCGCGATCGCGACCGCCGGCTGCCCGTGGGTACGTGTGGTCTCCTGTGCCGAGACCGAGCTGCCCGACCCGGCCGTTCCGCCCTATCTTTCCGGGCTCGCCGCCGCGGACCAGGCAGGGCGCCGCGCCTTCGAGGCGCGCTATCTCGCCGCGACCGAGAAGGTGCATGCGCGCTTCAACGCCTTCCGCGCCGAGACGGGGCTGAAGCCGCTGCCGCGCGGCCTGTTCCTGGAGGCGTCGCCCAGTCTCAACCTGCTGCTGACCCCGTCGATCGTGAAGTACGAGCGCAAGGCGCCCCTCGACCCCGAGCGCTTCGTCTATCTCGAAGGCTGCGTGCGCTCCGAAGCGCCGTTCCAGATCCCCGACTTCCCGCGCAACCAGGGACCGCTGGTCTATGTCAGCTTCGGTAGCCTGGGCGCGCTCGATGTCGGCTTGATGCAGCGCATGCTCGACGTCTTCGCCCGGCTGCCTGCGCGCTTCCTGGTCAATGTCGGCGGCATGCGCGACGCCTATGCCGCCGTGCCCGACAATGTCCACCTCGACGCCTGGTTTCCGCAGCCCTCGGTGGTGCAGAAATCCGACCTCTTCATCCACCACGGCGGCAACAACAGTTTCTGCGAGGCGCTCTACTTCGGCACGCCGTCGCTGATCATGCCCTATTGCTGGGACGGCCACGACAACGCCCGGCGCGCCGGGGAAACCGGCGTCGGCAAATGGCTCAACCGTGCCGATTGGACACAGGAGGAGCTGTCGGCCGCCATCCTCGGCCTGCTCGGCGACACCGCGATGCGGGAGAAACTCGCCGCAAATGGCGAGATGATGCGCCGCCATCCGGGCACCGCCCGCGCCGCCGACGCCATCCTGTCGCTGGTGACGGACGTGCCGAGCAAGATGCACGGGTAGGACGAACTCAACTCTACCGGCGGAACGGCATCCCCCCGCGCCGACCCGGTCGCGGTGAAGGCGCCGATGGCCGGCTGGAGCCGCGGC
>CALFXR010000039.1 GCA_937958475.1 uncultured Mesorhizobium sp.
GCCTCGGCCGAATCGCTGATCAAGGTTCGCCCCATCGGCGTGGTGGAGGGCGAAGGCGTCGATGCCGTCGTCGCCCGCATGGAGGCGGCGCTGAAAGCGGGAGACCTGTCGAAGGCGCTCGCCGAATACGAGACCCTGCCCGAGGCCCCCAAGGCCGCCGGGGCGGCATTCGCCGAGCAGATCCGCCTGCGCCAGAAGGCCGAGGAACTGGTCGACCGGGCGCTCGCCGGCGCACTCAGGGCGTGAGGACGAACGCGCGATGATCCGCATCATCTTCTTCCTCGTCGTCGTCTTCGCTCTCGGGCTCGGCTTCGCATGGCTCGCCGACCGTCCGGGCGAGCTCACCTTGGCTTTCGAGGGCTACCAGTACCAGCTGACGCTGATGGTCGCCGCCGTGGCGGTCACCGCCATCGTCGCCGCGGTCATGATCCTGTGGTGGGTGGTCAAGGCGATCTGGACGAGCCCCTACACGATCTCGCGCTATTTCCGCGTGCGCCGCCGCGACCGAGGCTACCAGGCGCTTTCGACCGGCATGATCGCCGCGGGGTCCGGCGACGCCGCCCTGGCGCGGACCAAGAACAAGGAAGCGGCCAAGCTCATCCGCGCCGACCAGGAGCCGCTGATCCAGCTGCTCGACGCGCAGACCTCGCTGCTCGAGGGCGACCACGAGGCGGCGCGCAGGAAGTTCGAGGCGATGCTCGACGATCCGGAACTGCGGCTGCTGGGCTTGCGCGGCCTCTATCTCGAAGCCGAGCGTCTCGGCGACCGGGCGGCCGCCCGCCACTATGCCGGGCGCGCCGCGGAAGCGGCTCCGCAGCTCGGCTGGGCCGCGGACGCGACGCTGGAGGAAGCGACCGGGCGCGGCGACTGGGACGAGGCCCTGCGGCTTCTCGACGCCGGCAAGGCGGCGCGCCGGCTCGACAAGGCCGCAGCCGATCGCAAGCGCGCGGTCCTGCTCACCGCCAAGGCGATGTCCGTTCTCGACCAGGACCCGACGGCGGCGCGCAACGCGGCGCTCGAGGCCAACAGGCTGGCGCCCGACCTGGTACCGGCGTCGCTGACGGCGGCGCGGGCGCTGTTCCGGCAGAACGACATCAAGAAAGGCGCCAAGATCCTCGAGGCGGCCTGGAAGATCGAGGCGCATCCCGAGATCGGCGATCTCTATGTCCATGCGCGGCCCGGCGATGCGACCCACGACCGGCTGGTTCGGGCGCGCAAGCTGGAGACGATGCGGCACAACCATGCCGAATCGTCGCTGGCCGTCGCCAAGGCGGCGCTCGATGCTGGCGAACTGGCCGAGGCGCGCGCCGCCGCGGAAGCCGCGGTCCGCATGCAGCCGCGCGAGGGCGCCTATCTCGTCCTCGCCGACATCGAGGAGGCCGAGACCGGCGACGAAGGCAAGGTCCGCCAGCTTCTTTCCAAAGCGGTGCGTGCACCGCGCGATCCGGCATGGGTCGCCGACGGCGTCGTTTCCGAGCGCTGGGCGCCGGTGTCGCCGGTCACGGGAAGGATCGATGCGTTCGAGTGGCGCGTGCCGGTGGAGCGGCTCGGCCAGCTGATCGAGGACGACGCCTCGCCGCGCAAGAAGGCTCCGGCCATCGCTGCGCCCGCCGCGCCGGCAGCCGCGCCCGTCCAGCAGGCGGCTCCCGTCGCAACGCCGTCGCCGGTCGAAACGGCCCCGGCGATCGTGGAGGCTGCGCCGGTCGCGACCCCGTCGCCAAGCGCGGCTCAGGCCCAGGCACCGACCGCGGCGCCCATTCCGCCCGCAGCGCCGAACGAAACGCCGACGGCGCCGGCACCGACGCCCGTGCGCTTCGCCGAAGCCGCCCCCGTTCCCGACGATCCCGGCGTCGACCCCGACGAGGCGGCGCCCACGGAGAAGCGATTCAAGCTGTTCTGATTGCGCCCGCGGTTCGTTTGCGGTTAAGTCCTGCCACCCCCCAAGGCCTGACCATGATCGACCGTCTCCTCGCCTTCCTGAAGGACCTGCCCGGCCGAACCACCGCCGCCGAACTCGACCGCGACGATCCGCGCGTCGCGGTCGCGGCGCTGATGATCCACCTGATGGACGCCGACGGACTGAGGCTCGACGCCGAGGCCGGCCGCCTCAAGGAAGCGCTGGCGGCGATGTTCGGCGTCTCCGGCGGGGAACTCGACACCCTCGTCGAGGCGGGCAACCGGGCCGAAGCGGAAGCCGTCGACCTCTACGCCTTCACCTCCGTCGTCATGCGTCATCTCGACGCCGCGGCGCGGACGCGGCTGATCGGCATCCTCTGGGAAGTCGTCTATGCGGACGGGGAGCGCCACGAACTCGAGGACAACCTCGTCTGGCGCATTGCCGAGCTGATCGGCGTCGACAGCCGCGACAGGATCGAGCTGCGACGGGCGGCCGCGCGCGCGGCCGGGGTCTCCGGAGACTGAACCCCTCATGCCGCCTGCGCCGAGACCGAAGATCGTCATCGTGCTCCACCAGGAGATGTCCAGCCCGGGGCGGGTCGGTCACCTGCTGATCGAACGGGGCTTCGACCTCGACATCCGCCGGCCGCCGCTCGGCGATCCGCTCCCCGAGACGCTCGACGACCATGCCGGCGCCGTCGTCTTCGGCGGCCCGATGAGCGCCAACGACGGCGAGGACTACATACGCCGCGAGACGGACTGGCTCGCCGTTCCACTGCGCGAGAACCGTCCGCTGCTCGGCATCTGCCTCGGGGCGCAGATGCTGGTGAACCATCTCGGCGGAGAGGTTGCCGGCCGCAGCGACGGCCTCGTCGAGATCGGCTGGTACCCGATCAAGCCGACCGAGGAGGGCGAGGCGCTGATGCGCTGGCCGGAGATGGTCTATCAGTTCCACCGCGAGGGCTTCTCGCTGCCGTCGGGCGCGACGCTTCTCGCCACCGCCGAGGCCTACCCTAACCAGGCGTTCCGCTACGGCGACAATGCGTGGGGCATCCAGTTCCATGCCGAGCTGACGGCGCTGATGATGCACCGCTGGGTGGTGCGCGGCGCCCACCGCTTCGAGCTTCCCGGCGCCCAGCCCGGCCGCGACCATCTCGGCGGCCGCATGATCTGGGACATGCACCTGAAGCGCTGGCTCGACGAGTTTCTCGAGATCATCTTCGGCCGGCCGGCGCCGGCACGGCTCACACCCGCCCGTCGAGGTGCCGCGCCTTCCGCAATGCGGGAAACATGACGGCCCACAGGCCGGCTACCGCAACGGCGCCGACGCCGCCGATCACCACTGCCGGGATCGTGCCGATCAGCGCCGCCATCGTGCCGGCGCGGAACTCGCCGAGCTCGTTGGAAGCGCCGACGAAGACCATGTTGACCGCATTGACGCGGCCGCGCACGCGGTCCGGTGTCCACAGCTGGATCAGCGTCTCGCGGACGTAGACGCTGACCATGTCGGTGGCGCCGACGAAGGCCAGCGCGACGATCGACACCCAGGGGATGGTCGAGACGCCGAAGACGACGGTGAAGACGCCGAACAGGCCGACGAAGACGAATAGCAGCACACCGGCATGGTCGCGGATCGGATGGCCGGCGAGCCACAGGGCCACCGCGACGGCGCCGATGCCGGGGGCGGCGCGCAGCAGCCCGAGGCCCCATGGTCCCAGTTCGAGGATATCGCGCGCATAGACGGGCAGGAGGGCGACGGCGCCGCTGAGCAGCACGGCGAACAAATCAAGCGATACGGCGCCGAGCACGATCTTCTCGCTCCAGATGTATCGGAAGCCGGCAAACAAGGCCGCGACAGTCGCCTTTTCGCTCGCGCCGCGCTGCCGCGGCGCGACGATGGCGAAGGAGAGCGCGGCGGCGCCCGCCATCAGAAGGACCGCCGTCGCGTAGGCGGTTTCCGCCGACAGGCCGTAGAGCAGTCCGCCCGCGACCGGGCCGACGATGGTGGCGGTCTGCCAGGCCGACGAATTCCAGGCCACGGCGTTGGCGAAGTCTTCCGCCGGCACGAGATTGGCGACCAGCGAGGCCGAGGCCGGGGCGAAGAAGGCCCGGGCGACGCCGAACACCGCCAGCACGACGAACACGGAAGAGACGCCGTCGAGGCCGCGCATGGTGAGATAGAGCAGCGCCAGCGCGCACAGCGCCTCGAGCATCGCCGCGGCGCCCATGATCAGACGCCGTCCGAAGCGGTCGGCGGCGGTGCCCGTCACCAGCACCAGCAGAAGCGACGGCGCGAACTGGATGATGCCGACCAGGCCGAGGTCGAAGGGATCGCGCGTCAGGTCGTAGACCTGCCAGCCGACGGCGACCGAGACGATCTGCGTGGAGAAGGTGGCGAGAAAGCGGGCGCACCAGTAGGTCAGGAACGGCCGGTGCCGGAAGGCGGCGAAGCGCCGGTCGCGATCGACGGACGTCATGTGGTGGACCGCTTCCCCGGTGGGCACGCCGCCGGACCGGCCGGGGCGTGTGATTCGACGGCAGCACTCTTAGCGCACGTCTCGCGCCGGCGCGCGCCGATTTTCACGGGTTGCCGCCGGTCGCCGCCGCCTTGCGGCCGAAACCGGCGCCGGCCGCCTCAGAGCGGCTTCACCAGGTTGGGGATCTTGCTGCCCTTGGGACCGTACCAGGTCGCCGCGGCCCGGCAGGCGTCGGCCTCGCCGCCGGAGGCGGCCATCTCCGGCAGCAGCGTCGCGCTGTAGGCACCGGCCTCCTCGAGTATCTCGTCGATCTCCAGTCCCGCGCGCATGGCGATGACGGACATCACGGAGATGTCGATGGTGACCGCGCGGCAGACGGACACGAGTGCGATCACCTCGCCGAACTGCTCGATCGCGATCTGCCGGATATCCTTCTTTTCCTCCGCCGCGGCGGTGGCGGCGACCGCCAGCAACGCAAACGCCGCCGCTAGAAACTTCTTCACGTCCACTCTCCTCGCGATCCCGCGCCGCGCCGGTGCGGAAATCCGCCGGCAACGCCGCCTTTCGGCAATGCAACTCGGGCAGGAATAAGGCGCATCGCGGGCGTTTGTGAAGCCCGTTCGCGTTTCGGCCGCACCGTTCCTTCGCGGCAACGGACTCTCCGCACATCGGCCGCCACGCGAAGCCCCGGCTGCGAAGACCGCCGGCCGCCCCTCAGTCCTTCAGCACCGCGACCGGCCGGCACCATCCGGCGCTGGCGCCCTTGATCTTCACGGGGAAGCAGATGACGTCGAAACCGGTCGACGGGATCGTCTCGAGGTTGGCCAGCTTCTCGAGGTGGCAGTAGCCGCGCACCATGCCGGCGCGGTGGCCTTCCCAGATCAGCGAGGCGTCGCCGGTCTCCGCGACCTTGCGCGCCGTGTGCACGAAAGGCGCGTCCCAGCTCCAGGCGTCGGTTCCGGTTACCTTGACGCCGCGCTCGGTGAGCCAGAGCGTCGCCTCGCGCCCCATGCCGCACCCGGTGGCGACGTAGTCCGGATTGCCGTAGCGCGCCCCGGCCGCGGTGTTGACGAGGACGATGTCGAGCGGCTTCAGCTCGTGGCCGATCCGCTCCAGCTCGCGTTCGACGTCGGCCGCCGTGGCGACATAGCCGTCGCCGAACGATCGGAAGTCGAGCTTCACGCCGCGGTTCCAGCACCATTCGAGCGGCACCTCGTCGATGGTGATGGCGCGCTTGCCGCCGTCCATCGTCGAATGGAAGTGATAGGGCGCGTCGAGATGGGTGCCGTTGTGCGTGGTCAGCGCGACGCGCTCGATCGCCCAGCCCTCGCCGCCGGGCAACTGGTCGCGGGTGACGCCGGGGAAGAAGCCGAGAACCTGGCCGGCGGTCATCTGGTGGTCGAAATAGTCGATCTTCGGCCCGATCCCGGGCGGATCGGCGTAATCGGTGTTTTCCAGCGGGCGCGAAAGGTCGACGAGTTTCATGTTTCCTCCGATCGGGGCGGTCCGCCGGCAGCCGGCGGCGCTCCCTCAGAACGCCTTGAACGTGAGCGTCGTCAGGGAGCGGACGATGCCGGGGACATCGGCGACGTTGTCGTTGATGAATTTGCCGATATCCGTTCCGTCCTCGATGTAGATCTTCATGAGGAGATCGTACTCGCCGCTCGTCGAGTAGAGCTCCGAGGCCACCTCGCGCTCGAAGAGCGCGTCGGCGACGTCATAGGTGCGACCGGGCTGGCATTGCAGCTGCACGAAAACGGCTCTCATCTTTCCTCCTGGAATCTGGCGCGACCTTTGCCCCGCGGCGTCAGCCTGTCAACAGCGT
>CALFXR010000040.1 GCA_937958475.1 uncultured Mesorhizobium sp.
TCTATTGGGACTGGGCGCATTCGACTTCCGCCCGCTGACGCACTAGATTTGTCCCGTCCGCCGCGGCCCGACCGAAGGCCGCCGGAGCAACGCCGTCCTTTTCCGGGCACCCCCCGCCCGCCAATCGCCAAGAAGGAGCATCATCCATGGCTTTCACACTGCCCGAACTTCCCTACGACTACGAGGCGCTGCAGCCCTTCATGTCGAAGGAGACGCTCGAATATCACCACGACAAGCACCACAAGGCCTATGTCGACAACGGCAACAGGCTGGCCGCGGAAGCCGGCATGGACGGCCTTTCGCTCGAGGAGATCGTCAAGCAGTCCTTCGGCAAGAATGCCGGCCTGTTCAACAATGCGGGCCAGCACTACAACCACATCCACTTCTGGAAGTGGATGAAGAAGGGCGGCGGCGGCAAGAGCCTGCCGGGCGCGCTCGAGAAGGCGATCGACGCCGACCTCGGCGGCTACGACAAGTTCCGCGCCGACTTCATCGCCGCCGGCACGACGCAGTTCGGCTCGGGCTGGGCCTGGCTGTCGGTCAAGGACGGCAAGCTCGCCATCTCGAAGACGCCGAACGGCGAGAACCCGCTGGTCCACGGCGCCTCGCCGATCCTCGGCGTCGACGTCTGGGAGCATTCCTACTACATCGACTACCGCAACGCCCGGCCGAAATACCTGGAAGCCTTCGTCGACAGCCTGATCAACTGGGACTACGTCCTGGAAATGTACGAGCAGGCGAAGAGCTGACGGCCGCGCCGACGGTGCCGGGAGCAAACGCCCGGCCCCACTCTTCTGCAGCCTTGGTCTCAAGGCTCGTTCAACCCCGCAGGTCCGGAAGGGCCGCGGGGTTTTCGCTTGTCGCCGCCGACCGCAGGCGGCCATCCGGCCGTGCTTGCCGAATTCTATTTTCGTGATTATAATAATTGCGATTATAGAAAGACTGCAGAGATGGATCGCTTCGTGGGTCGCACCCGGGAATTGACGTTCCTGGCCAAGGAATTCGACAAGCCGAACGCCTCCCTCGTGGTTGCTTTCGGTCGCCGCCGTATCGGCAAGTCGCGTCTGCTACGCCAGGCGGCGTCGGGCCGGAGCGAAGTCTATTTTCAGGCGACTCGCGTGTCGACCGTGCTCAATCTGGAACAATTCAAGGCCGAGGTCGCGCGCGCTCTCGGGCCGTCGCCCGTCCTGTCTGCGATCGACGGGTGGGAAGGGGTCCTTCACTATCTTGCCGACGCCGCCAAATCGCGGCCGGGACTCGTCGTCACGATCGACGAGTTTCCATATCTCGTCGACCAGGACGCAGCGCTTCCCTCGATCATCCAGCGCTTCTGGGATTCGGGAGCAGCCCGGCATGGGCGGCTGAAGATCGTGCTTTGCGGGTCCGCGATCGCGCAGATGGAGGACCTCCTTGCAGAACGGAACCCGCTTTACGGACGCATGACCGCCAGGCTCGAGGTCAAGCAGCTTCCTCTGCGAGAAATGCGCGACTTCTTTCCGACATACTCTCCGGAGGAACTGATCGAGGCATACGCGATCTTCGGCGGGGTCCCGTACTACCTGACCTTGTGCTCTCCGGATGAGAGCCTCCGCAACAACGTGATCAACCTGCTGCTGACGGAGAGCGGACCGTTGATCGACGAGCCGAACACGCTGCTTCAAAGCGAGTTACGGGAGCCGGGTATCTACGCGAGCGTGATCGCCGCTCTTTCCGAAGGCCTCGGCTCGCCGGGAGACATTGCGACGCGACTGAAAATGCCGGTCACATCCCTGGGGTCGTATGTCCAAAAACTGGAGCGGCTTCATCTCGTCAGCAGCACCCGCTCCCTCGATGCACCGGACAAGACACGCAACCGCAGGATCGTTCTCACGGACCGTCTGATGGGGTTCTGGCATCGGTTCGTTCGCCCCAACCTGACCGCCATCAACGGCGGATTTGGCGCCGAGACCTACGATCAATACATCAGGCGTCGCTTTTCCGACTTCATGGGCGATGCCTTCGAAGGAATCTGTCTCGACTACGCGCGCCTGCACCTCGCCGAAGAGCTTGGCAGCCATGCAAGGGAGGTCGGGCAGATCTGGGGGCACGAGAGCTTCGACATCGATGTCGCCGGCCGTCTCCTGGACGACGCCTGCTTCTACGGCGAATGCAAATGGCGGTCGGCACAGATCGACATGGCTATGGTCAGAAAACTTCGCGAGAACGCGGAAGCAACCGGATACGGACGTGGCAGGTCGGGAAAGAAGTACCTCTTCTTCAGCCGCGCAGGCTTCAGGGAAGAGGTCGCGGACCTGGCGAAGGCCGACGATTCCGTTCATCTGGTCGGTCTGGATCAGCTGGTTTTCGGCAATGGCCAGGCATGCGAACCAGCACCGTAGATCGAACGCCAAGCCCGGCCCTGCCGGAGTTTGCCGGTCTCCGCCCAGACCCCGTTTCACGCAACCGTGAAAGGCGGGCCGGGATTATTTGCGCCACCATGGCGTTCAATCCCATGCAGCATTCATTGCACCTCGGAGGGATTTCATGAAACGACTGGTACTCGCCATTTCGGCCGTCGCACTCGTCTCGGGCGCGGCCTTCGCCGACCCGATCGCCGACCGCAAGGCCCTGATGAAGGAACGCGGCGGCTTCGTCGGCCAACTGGCGCCGATCGCGAAGGGCGAGAAGCCGTTCGACGCGACGGCGGTGCTGACCGCGCTCCAGGGCCTCGCCGCCAACGGGGCGAAGTTCAACGCCGATACGCTCTTCCCGGCCGGCAGCGACACGGGCGACACCAAGGCCTCGCCGAAGATCTGGGAGGACATGGAAGGCTTCAAGAAGGCCGAGGCGAAGTTCGAGGCGGACGTCGCCGCGGCCATCGCCGCCGCGCCGCAGGATCTCGACAGCTTCAAGACGCAGTTCAGCGCGGTTACTTCCAACTGCGGCGCCTGCCACCAGACCTACCGGCTGCCGCAGAGCTGACCGGTACGCATGGGGCTGGTCGGCAAGGCACTATCGGCTGCAATCCTCCTGGGTATCGCGGGAGGAGCGGTCTTCTGGTTGCTGACGTCGCCCGACCGGCTCGACAGTAAAGAACTCGCCGCGCTGGGAACAGGCGATCCCGGGCGCGGCGAGGCGATCTTCAACGCCGGCGGCTGCACGTCCTGCCATGCCAAGCCCAAGTCGGAAGGCGAAGCCCGGCTGCAGCTCGTCGGCGGGGTGGAACTCAACACGCCGTTCGGCACATTCGTCGCGCCCAACATCTCGCAGGATCCGAGCGACGGCATCGGGCTGTGGTCGCTCGAGGATTTCGCCGACGCCATGCTGCGCGGCGTCTCGCCCGACGGCGAGCACTATTACCCGGCGTTCCCCTATTCGTCCTATGCGCGCATGGCGCCGGGCGACGTCGCCGATCTCTTCAGCTACATGAAGACCCTGCCGGCGGCGGCGGGTGCCGCACCCGGCCACCGGCTCGGCTTCCCCTTCAGCATCCGCCGCGGGCTCGGCCTGTGGAAGCTGCTTCATCTCGGCGGCGCGCCGGTGATCGCGCTGGCCGACGACGCGCCGGAAGCGGTGCGCCGCGGACGCTACCTCGTCGAGGGGCCGGGGCACTGCGGCGAGTGCCACACGCCGCGCGACCTCTCGGGCGGCGTGAAGAAGGGCGAATGGCTGGCGGGCGCGGTCGCCGCCGAGGGCACCGGCAACATCCCCAACATCACCTCGGGCGAGGGCGGCATCGGCGCCTGGTCGGCCGAGGAGATCGCCTATTTCCTGGAAAGCGGCTTCACGCCCGACTTCGATTCGGCCGGCGGGGCGATGGCCGAGGTGATCAAGAACACGTCGCTGCTCGCCCCGGAAGACCGCGCGGCGATTGCCGCCTATCTCAAGGCGGTGCCGCCGCGACCGAACGGCTATCCGGCGGCGAAGCCGGCGGGGTAGGGCGGGCGCCTCACAGGTTCATGTACAGGCAAGCGTCGCGCACCCCTTCTCCCCGCGAGGGAAGGACAGGCGCCCGGTCCTTGCGCGGCGGTGCGGGGTGACGGCATCGCGGGCCGGCATCGCGGATGCTTAAGCCCCGCCTCCCTCAGCGGTCGCCGAGGAACTCGAAGCCGTCCTCGAAGAAGACGTTGTAGTCGCAGGTGATCTCCTCGCCGGCGGCGATGTCCTTCAGCGCGTGGGCGACGTCGCCGTCGGAGAAGTCGGTGTTGGGAGCGTCGGCGTGGTTCATGTAGCGCGCGTCGTCGGCCTCGAAGACGATGAATCGCGGGTCCTTGCGCCGCGGATAGCAGTAGCGGTCGAGGTAGGACTTGATGGCGCCTTCCTGCGCTTCCCAGACCTCGACCGGGATCAGCCGGTCGAAGCGCTCGTCGAGCCGCCAGATGAGCGTGCCCGCCGGGATGTCCTGCTTGGCGAACACGCCGATCCCCTCGATCGCCGATTTGCCGAGATAGACGTCGACGAGAAACATGTGCTGGTCCTTCAGGCTTCGGCGACCACCGGCTGCGCCCGCCGGTCCGCGTCCTGGGCCGACGGCGCCGGCGGCGCCTTCAACAGCAGCACAAGCCCAGCCACGGCGAGGAAAGCAAGGATTTCGTAGAGCACAGCGGCCTCAAGGCTGTTGATGAACGCCGGATGCGGCAGCGAACCGGAGGCGAACTCGCCCGAGAGGGTGGAGAAGAAGATCTGGCCGTTGATGGCGATGCCGACGGCGCTGCCGATCTGCTGGAAGGATTGCAGGGCGCCCGAGCCCGAGCCGGCGTCGCGCGGCGGCACGGTCGACAGCACGGTCTGGAACATCGGCGAGATGCCGACGCCGAGGCCGAAGCCGCACAGCGCCAGCGGGACGACGAGGTTCCAGTGGTCGACCGCGTCGCCGGTCGCCGAGACGACGAAACGCAGGATCGTCATGCCGACCACCAGCGACAGGGCGCCGACGGCGATGCGCTGGCGCGGCCAGCGCGTGCCGAGGCGGCCCGACGCGATCGAGGCGACGAGCACGCCGAGCGGGAAGGGCGTCGTGGTGAGGCCCGATTCCAGCGGCGAGAAGCCGAAGCCGTTCTGCAGGAACACGGCGAGCACGAGGAAGAAGCCGGAGACGCCGGAGAAGAAGATGATGGTCATCGCCGAGCCGAGCAGGAAACTGCCGTTCTTCATCAGGGCGACGGGCAGCAGCTCTCCGGCGCCGCGATTTTCCTGGCGGCGCTCGTGGAAGAAGAAGGCGAGGAAGCCGAGCAGCGCGACGGCGATCATGGCGAAGGTCCATGCCGGCCAGTCGTAGGTGTGGCCCTCGATCAGCGGGAAGACCAGCAGGAACACCGACAGTCCGGCGATCGCCATGCCGCCCCAGTCGTTCTTCAGGCCTGGATGCGGCCTGGTGGCGGGGACCGCGATCATGGCGGCGGCGACGGTGAACAGGCCGATCGGGATGTTGACGAGGAAGATCGGCCGCCAGTCGAGGCCGAACAGGTCGGCCTCGATCAGGAGGCCGCCGGTGAGCGGCCCGGCGACCGAGGCGAGGCCGGCGGAGAGGCCGAACAGCGAGAAGGCGAGCGCGCGCTCCTTCGGCGGGAACATGACCTGCGCCAGCGCCAGCACCTGCGGCATCATCGCGGCGCTGGAAAAGCCCTGGAGGACGCGGGCGACGATGAGCGTGTTCATCGTCGGCGCGACGCCGCACAGGAGCGAGAACAGGGTGAAGCCGGTGACGCCGGCGAGGAACATCGGCTTGCGGCCGATACGGTCGCCGAGCCGGCCGAAGGGCAGCAGGCCGAGCGCGAAGGCGAGCACGTAGGCGGCCGCCACCCATTCGATCTGGGCGCTGGTGGCGCCCATGCCCGACTGCATGCGCGGCAGGGCGACGTTGACGATGGAGACGTCGACGAGGTTCATGAAGCCGGCGAGCAGGAGGATGCCGAGCGCGAACCAGCGACGCGGATAGGCGTCGGCGGCGGTGAGCGGAGGGGTCATGGAAGAAGTCCTGGATCCTGGGGGGTTGGATTCTTGACGGCGCGCTCCAGTTCGGATGCGACGCGGTCGAAACTGGCGAGGCTGTCGCCCGGCGAGCGCTGCGAGGCGATCATGCCGCCGATCACCATCGCCGCGGCGGCGGCCGGGTCGAGGTCGGCGCGAAAGCTGCCGTCGGCGCGGCCGCGGGCGAGGATTTCCGCGATCTGGCCGTGCCAGAAGGCCTGCATCGGCCGCATGATATCGGCGATCCTGGGATCGCGGCGGGCGCGCTCGGAGAGTTCGGACAGCACGATGAAGGGCTCGGCGCCGTCGGCGATCGTCTCGCGGAAATCGGCGAATTCCAGGCGCAGGACCTCCAGCGCCGACAGGCCGTCGCGCGGGCGGCGCAGGTACTGCGCCTTGAACGCGTCGCGCAGCGACTGGGCGACGAGCTCGACCAGCGCCTCCTTGGAGGGCACGTGATAGTGCAGCGTGGCGATGTTGATGCCGACGCGCTCGGCGATGTCGCGCGTGCGCAGGCCCTCGAAGCCGCGCTCGGCGATCAGCGCCCGGGCGGCGGCGGCGATTTCGATGCGGCGGTGATCTGTGTCGCGGCGGGTCGGCTCGGGGGCGGCGGTCATCCGGCAATCAATCAGTTGATGGAGAGACGAACGGAATGATTGAGAATGGCGGAGGAGTCAAGGGGGGGGAGATGGTAGGGGCTACCCACGACGCCAAACGGGTCGCGCAGGCGGGCGGTGGCATGCGTTTCCAGGCACAAGGGCAGGGGACATCATCGCCCTGCCGGGACCTTCTGTAGGCAGGGGCAACATCGAGCGCCGCCCGACAACGACCGAAGGTCGGCGAGGACGTCACGCAAGACAGAATTGCCGGGGACTTCCGCGATTCCGCACATCTCAATCGGGGAAGCCATATGCTACCAGTCGCGCTTTGGTAACCGCCCTGTGTCTCCTTTCTCGTATTAGCCCGGACGAGTATGGAGCGAGACAAGAATCAGCGGTAACCGTGTTCGCGGAGAGGCTGGATTGAAGCAATGCCAAGTTTGACCGGATACGGCATTGAACGGAAATTGCTGTTCAGCATAGATGCATCCTCGGTCTACGAGACGCTGGAAAAGAAACAGTTGCTTGGAAATTACGACGTTGTCGGTATCATGGGTGCAGCGCTAAAAATACTGCCGATCGTGGACAGATACGCGCCGACATACTTCGATGATTCGGATATCGCCGCGATCGTTTCCGATCTGGAGAAATTATCCTTCGTCTCGCCCGCCTATGCGAGGAATATCATTGGCGTTCGATCAATAATCCAGCGCTATCGAGGGTCGCTACGGTTGCTGGAATTCAAAGCACAACACTCGCCCGGGGCGCGGTGAACGAACAGCCGCCTTCTCCCGCAAGGGTAGAAGATAGCATCGGCGCCGCCGCGCGCTATCCCGACTTGCCCGTGACCTTCAGCGCGAAGGCATAGGTGTAGGCGATCTCTTCCAGGCGCGAGAAGCGGCCGGAGGCGCCGGCGTGACCGGCGTCCATGTTGATGCGGAAGAGGACGGGATTGGTGCCGGTCTTCTTCTCGCGCAGGCGGGCGACCCATTTGGCCGGCTCCCAGTAGGTGACGCGCGGGTCGGTGAGGCCGGCCACCGCGAGGATCGGCGGATAGTCGAGGGCCGCGACGTTGTCGTAGGGCGAATAGGCGGCGATGGTGCGGTAGTCGGCCTCCGAGAGGATCGGGTTGCCCCATTCCGGCCATTCCGGCGGGGTGAGCGGCAGCGTCTTGTCGAGCATGGTCGAGAGCACGTCGACGAACGGCACTTCCGCGACGATGGCGCCGAAGGCTTCGGGCGCCATGTTGACGACGGCGCCCATCAGCATGCCGCCGGCCGAGCCGCCCTGGGCGACGATGCGGTCGTGGCTGGTGTAGCGCTCGGCGACGAGGTGGCGCGCCGCGGCGATGAAGTCGGTGAAGGTGTTGACCTTCCTGTCCCTCTTTCCCTCTTCGTACCAGGCAAAACCCTTGTCCTTGCCGCCGCGGACATGGGCGACGGCGTAGACGAAGCCGCGGTCGGCCAGCGACAGGCAGTTGGTGTTGAAGGCGGCGGGAATGGAGATGCCGTAGGAGCCGTAGCCGTAGAGCAGGCAGGGCGCGCTGCCGTCGAGCGGGGTGTCGCGGTGGTAGAGCAGCGAGATCGGCACCAGCTCGCCGTCCTTCGCCGGCGCCATCAGGCGGCGGGTGACATAGTGGGTGGCATCGTGGCCCGACGGCACCTCCTGCGTCTTCAGAAGCGTGCGCTCGCGGGTCCGCATGTCGTAGTCGAACAGCTGCGACGGCGTCGTCATCGACGAATAGGAGAAGCGCATCATGTCGGTGTCGTATTCGTAGGAGCCCGACAGGCCGAGCGAAAAAGCTTCCTCGTCGAAGGTGACGATGTGCTCCTCACCGCTCGACCGCTGCCGAACGACGATGCGCGGCAGGCCGTCCTTGCGCTCCAGGCGTACGAGCCAGCCGGCGAAGGCGAGGACGGAGAGGATCAGGCGGCCGGGATCGTGGGGGACGAGGTCCTGCCAGTTCGCCCGGGACGGGTCGTCGGCAGGCGCGGTGACGATCTTGAAGTCCTTGGCGCCGTCGGCGTTGGTCAGGATGAAGAAGACGTCGCCGCCGTCCTCGATGTCGTACTGGACGCCGGTCTCGCGCGGGACGACGATCCTTGGCTCGGCGAGCGGCTCGGCGGCCGGCAGGATGCGATACTCCGACGTCTCGTGGTCGTTGATCACGATGAGGATCCAGCGGTGGGTGCGGCTTTCGCCGACGCTCATGAAGAAGCCGGGATCGGCCTCCTCGTAGACGAGGCGATCACCGGCCGGATCGGAACCGACGGCGTGGTAGCAGATCTTCGACGGGCGGTGGTTGGGGTCGAGGCGGGTGTAGAAGAAGCCGTCGCAGGCGGCGTTCCAGGCGCCCGAGCCGCCGGTGTCGGGCACGATGTCGGCAAGGTCGACGCGGCTTTCCAGATCGCGCACGCGGATCGAGTAGAACTCCGAGCCCTTGTCGTCACAGGCCCACAGCAGCCGGCGGTGGTCGGGGCTGTGGTCGACGTCGCCGATGCGGAAATAGGCCTTGCCCTCGGCCTCGGCGTCGCCGTCGAGGATGATGTCTTCCGCGCCGCCGTCGCGCGGCGTGCGGAAGTAGCGCGGCTGCTCGCCGCCCTTCCTGAAGGACGAGCCGTAGGCGAACGGGCCGTCCTTCATCGGCACGGAGGAATCGTCCTCCTTGATGCGGCCCTTCATCTCGGCGAACAGCGTCTTCCGCAGTTCGCCCGTATCGGCCATCATGGCGGCCTGATAGGCGTTCTCGGCCTCGAGATGGGCGCGGATGGCCGGGTCGAGCAGGGAGGGGTCGCGGAAGACGTCCTGCCAGTTGCCGGCGCGCAGCCAGGCGTACTCGTCGACGCGGGCGATGCCGTGGTGCTCGTCGGTCGCGGGGCGCTTCTCGGTGTCCGGAGGCGTGAGATCCGGGAAGGCTCTGTTCGTGGTCATGGCGTCCTGTCTCGGAAAGGTCTGTCCCGGAAACCATCCGGGGGAGGGGAATCGTGAACTGCGAATGAACACGCCGATCAGGGGATGTTCAAGGCCGCCATGGGAAACAGCGGGCATTGAAACGGACAAGAGTTGAGGAGAGGAACAATGAAGTCGCTGGTCAACACGATAGCCGCCGCCACCGTCGCCTCGACGGTCGCCTTCTTCGCCGGCCATGCCGACGCAGCCACCTTCGCCGCCTGGCAGGTTGCCAACGTGCCGTGGGGCGACGTGCTCAACGTGCGCAAGTATCCGGCGAGCACCTCGCAGAAGCAGGCCGCCTATCCGAACGGCACCGTGCTGCAGATGACCGGCCGCTGCACCGGCGGCACGCCGGACCTGCGCGACATCGCGCACTGGCCGGACTGGAAGCAGGAGCAGGCCGTCCGCTACGTCTGGTGCGAGGTCTGGCACGATCCGGCGCAGAACGGCCAGTTCGCCACCGGCTGGGTCTACGGCAAGTACATCAGCCCGTACTGAGCCCGTCGCCGGAACGATCGCCGGGCGCGGCCGGCTCGAAGGCCAGCGCGCTGCCGTTGATGCAGTAGCACAGGCCCGTCGGGTCGGGCCCGTCGCGGAACAGGTAGCCGAGGTGGGACCGGCAGCCGGCGCAGCGGATTGCGGTGCGCGTGAAGAGCCTGTTCTTCTCGGCGACTTCTTCCACCGACGCAGGAAGCGCCGGCTCGGTAAAGCTCGGCCAGCCGGTCGAGGAATCGAACTTGGCGGCGGAGCGGAAGAGCTCGCGCCCGCACCAGCCGCAGCGATAGACGCCGGGATCGGTCCTGTCCCAGTGCGGGCTGGTGAAGGCCTGCTCGGTGCGCGCGACCAGGCGATCGTCGGGCGCGGGCCGGTCGACAGGCTGGTCGACAGGCTGGGCTTGCGTGCGCCCGGCATTCGAATCGATCATCGCGTCTCCCGCCCGGCCCGGCGCCTCCAGTCTCGATCGAACGTCACCATACCAGGCAAGTCGTCGCAAGTCGTGCGCGGACCAGCGGTCGATGACGCACGGTCTTCGCAATGAAGGCCGCCGGTCCGGCGTTCGGCAGGCTCCGTCTCCCGCAGTCACCAACCAATTTCGCGGCACGAGGGCGCTGGCGAAACCGGAAACCGCCGGCCGTACCCGGCCTCCCGCCGGTCTCGATTGTGATGAAACCCTTTGCGTGGGTGCGCCGTATCTATAGAGGAAGCGCACCGCGAGATCATTTGATTGGCACAGATTGCTCATTTATGGCGAATGTTGCCCTCGCCGTGGTAGGAACGACGAATCACGCGGTCAAAAAAAGGGATCATCTGTCAGAAACAGCATCGGCATAGCACAAACGGACGTCGCGTGCCGAGTAAAGATGAGATGAACAACCGATTGCCCTGGAGAGCGTCGGCGACCGCCGATTTCTCAATTGCAGCGCAATCCCGCGTCCGACGGACGTCAACGACACTTACGAGAACTTGTCGCCGGGCGCCCGATGTCGCCTCCTAGTTGTATTTAACGAATTCGAAGAACCTCTAGTAAAATTGTCATTTCACAGAGAAATTAGTCGGGAAAGACTTGATTTACTGAAGGCGTGAATTAAAAGAAGTCCCGACGTGAGTCGGCGAAACGGCCGGCCTTTGCGTCGAGCGGCTCGCAGCCTCTATGAATGCAGAGGGTCGGCCGAGAGTTTAATTGGGGCCAGAAGAAAATGAATCTTGCAGAATCACCGGCAAAAAACAGCGAAATGCTGATCGAACTGACGGCAGACGTGGTCGCCGCCTATGTCAGCAACAATCCCGTACCGGTCGGGGAGCTTTCCAATCTCATCGCCGATGTGCATGCGGCACTTGGTCGCGTCGGCGGCGCTGTGGAACAACCAATGGTTGAGAAGCAGAAGCCGGCCGTCAATCCGAAGAAATCCGTCCACGAAGACTACATCATCTGCCTCGAGGACGGGAAGAAGTTCAAGTCGCTGAAGCGTCACCTGATGACCCACTACGGTCTGACTCCCGACCAGTACCGCGAGAAGTGGGGCCTCGACGCCACCTATCCGATGGTCGCTCCGAACTACGCCCAGGCTCGTTCGCAGCTGGCGAAGAAGATGGGCCTCGGCCGCAAGCGCAAGGGCCGCTAGGCCACGACCGGCTATTCCGGCGCGGCGCGTGACACGCGCGCCGCGCCGGGTACCGATGCCGGGGGCGGGAGGCATTCGCCGCCGGTGCATTGCCGAGCGACGGCGTGCCGCTCGTCGCGCCGTTTCCGCCGGGGCGGGGCAGACCCGCGGACCCGCGGCGCGGCCGTCCTGCCCGACAGGCGATCCAGTGCCTGCTTCAGCGCTATGTGCCGGTTGAGATCGTAGCTCCAGTGGCGGCGCAGGCCCCTCTGTCGCTCGCGCTCCAACGCGCGTTTCAATCGCGCCGTCATCCGATCCCGCTCGCAGTCCGGCATGCCGAGCATGTCGTCCAGGTCGACCCCGACGAGGAGGCGGAGCGCCACCCGTTGCCGGCCGTCGGCGATTTCCGCCTCCTTGCGCCTGAGGAAGGCGTCGCGCGAAGCTATGTCCATTGGGTTCCTCCACCGGTGGTTCGAGAACCGCCAGTGTCCCGCCGATCGCGGGCAGGGGGATAAAATCAGCGGCGCGGGCGGCTTCTCACACTCGAATTTCCTGGAAAAACAGTTGCTTCGCGAAAATCCGCAACCGCGGAGGGCAGCATTTTATTCACACGATCCCGAAAGCCCGATATAAGGAAGATATTCCTATCGAGCAGAAGGACCCGCCCCGTGCACGCAGTTGCCCCGACAAAAGACGACCTCGATCCAGGCGGCCAGATGCGGATCCGCGATGCGCCGCTTTTCCATGCCCCGGCGATCGGCAAGCGCCGGGAGGAGCGGCTGCTCGACGTCTGCGAGGGCATGATCGACATCGCCGCGGCGCTGTTCAACGTGCCGGGACGCGAACTGCGCCGGGCGGGTCGCAGCCAGGCGGAGATCGTCCGGGTCCGCCAGATCGCCATGTACGTCGCCCATGTCGCGCTGAGGATCTCGATGAAGGACGTCGGACGCGGCTTCGGCCGGGATCGCACGACGGTAGCCTATGCCTGCCATACGGTCGAGGACCTGCGCGACAACGAGGAGTACGATCGCCTGGTGGCGATGACGGAGAAGGTGGCGCTCGCCGCCTTCCGCAACCGGGTCATGGGGTGAGGCGACCATGGGCCGCCACAGGGAACGGATGACGGAGCCGAACGAGGACGCGGAAGGGCGGCTCCGCGCCGCGTGCCGCTTCATCGGCGGGGGGTCGACGCAGGTGTGCCGCCCGGCGCTGGACGGCGACCGGCGGGACGGGCGCGCGCGGATCCTGCTCGACGGCGGCGGGCGCGGCGCGCAGGCGGTCGACGAGGGCATTCTCCTGGCGTTGTCCGCGCGCGGCCTCGCCAGGAGGCGGGGGGCCGTCCTGGCGCTGACCGGTGCGGGACGCGATTTCGCCGCGGAGCGGGCGAAGCGCGGCGAGCCGCTTGCCGCACGCCCGCGCGAGATCGACCGTGGCGTGGTCTCCGGCGAGACCGGCGCGGAGACCGTCCCGATCAACGCCGCCGAATCGCCGCTGGCGCAGCTGGCGCGGCTGAAGGGCCGGGACGGCGCGCCCTTTCTCGCCGCGGAAGAGCGCGAGGCAGGCGAGAGGCTGCGCAGCGACTTCACCCGCGCCCAGATGCTGCCGCGGCTCGGCGCCAACTGGGAGGCGTCGGTCGCCACCGGCCGGCGCGGCGGCGGCCCGGGCGGCGTAGCCGACATCACCGATGCCGCGCTGGCCGCCCGCCTGCGGGTCGAGAAGGCGCTCGTCGCCGTCGGGCCGGAACTCTCCGGCGTCCTCGTCGACATCTGCTGCTTCCTGAAGGGCATCGAGACCGTCGAATTCGAACGCGGCTGGCCGGTGCGTTCGGCCAAGCTCATGCTGAAGACGGCGCTGTCGGCGCTGGCGCGCCACTACCGGCCGCCGGCTCCGGCGACGCAGGCGCGCGTGCTGCACTGGGGGGCTGCGGACTACCGCCCGCGCATCGGCTGACCGTGCATGGGCAGGGCCGGCGTTCGCCGCGCGACGTCGCCGCCACACGCGCGCCGGTCAGGCCGGGGCGAGGGCTTCCTCGGCCTCCCGCCGGATGCGGCGGATCATCGAGCGCAGGCCGTTGGCCCGCTGCGGCGTCAGGTGCTCGTCGAGACCGAGGCCGCGCAGCGTCGCCTCGGCGTCGACGGCGAGGATCTCGCTGGCACGGCGGCCGGAAAACAGCGCCAGCATGATCGCCACCAGGCCACGCACGATGTGGGCGTCGGAATCGCCGGCGAACGCGATCACCGGATCGGCGCCCGATCCGCGCTTCGTCTCCAGCCAGACCTGGCTGACGCAGCCGCTGATCTTGTTGGCGTCGGTGCGCGCCGCCTCGGGGAACGGCGGAAGATCCTGGCCGAGCTCGATGATGTAGCGGTAGCGGTCTTCCCATTCGTCGAGAACGGCGAAGTCTTCGCGGATCGTTTCTATCGCAGTCATGGGCGGCATATAGAGCCTGGCGCCCGCGAAGGGAACCGTCCATGAGTCGGCGGCGGTCGAGGACCGGTCGGCGGCGGGCCGCCGCGGGCTTCAGTTCGCCGGAACGGGCTCGGCGGGCCTGGGGGCGGGGACGCTGCCGGTGCTGATGCTCGTATCGGTATCGCCGGAACCGTCGCCGAGAAGCTCGTAGGCGATGCGCGCGCCCTCCCGTGCCCGGGAGCCGATGGTCGCGAACGCCGCCTTACCGGTCACGCAGACGTCGGGCTTGCGCTCGCACAACCCTGCGACGTCGCCGATCGCCTCGCGCGCCGCCGAGATCGCCTGGAGCGGGCTCACCGGGGGCTGGCCTCCGGGCGTCGTTCCGGCATCGAGCGGAAGCACCAGCAGAACCAGCGAGAACCAGAAAACCATCCTGATGAGGAAGAACATCCGCCGCACTCTCGATCCGTGACGGGCGGGACCGCAGGGGTCGCCGCCTCTTTGCACGGGGACGCTCGCACGGTCCCTGCGAATGGCGGGTTGCACCGCCGGCTCAACTTTTTCGAGAATTTTCGACGCATTCTAGAGGTTCGGATTCGAGCGAAATTCGCGGCAAATGCCGGCGATTCCGGTGAGGTTCCGTTAACCGTCCATGTCATTGGTATCATTGAGGAAACGAGCCGGGCGGCGGGAAAGCCCGGGCGCCCCGGCCCGGCAGGGCGCGGGCGGCGCCGTTCACCCCGCGTTTACCATGAGCGAAACTCACCGCCCGTTTGCCGCCGCGACGCCGGATAAAAGCCGCGTTCCGCCGGCGCAATGGCCGTGCCTTATCCATTCCTTAAACGCTGGGATGAGAGGGTCTTGGCAATAAACAGCGATCCGCGAAGCGGGCTGAGGCGAGTGCGTGCGTTGAGCGTGTCGGCGACCAGGATATCGGAAGTGCTGACCGGTTTTGCGGCCGGATGCGATCGCCTGCTGCATCCTTCGGTTGCAGCGGGTCACGACCGCGCCCGTCAGCGCCGGCTGGTCGGGGTGCTGCTGTCCGGCCCCTTCCTCTTCGCCGCCGCCGCGGCGCCGCTGTTCATCCCCGCCTTCGGTACCGCGGTCGCCCTCGCCCTGGTCTGCGCCATCTTCGCCGGGGCCTTCCTGGCGACCGCCTCGCTGTCGGCCACCGGCGACGACAACGTCGCCGGTTCCGCGGCGCTGGTGCTTGCCGTCGCCGCCGGCGGGCTGATCATCGCGGCGGGCGGCGGGCTCACCTCGCCGCTGGCGCTGCTGGCGCTGGCGCCCCTGCTCGAGGCCCGCTGGATCCGCGGAACGCGGCGGGCGGCCGCAGCCGGCGCCGCGGCCGGAGCCGCCATACTCGTCGTCCAGGCCCTGCTGGCGTCTTCGGTGCCGATCTCCGCGGCGGCGCCCGAAGCCTGGCACTGGATCGCGCCGCTGGCATACCTGGCGACGGTCTTCGTCCGTCTCCCCCTCCATGATCGGGCCGACGCGGCGGCAACGGGCGCGGCGACGGCGATCGAGGAACTGCTCGACGGCGTCAGGCTGAAACTGGCCCGCTCGGGCGAGGTGACCGACGCCTCGGACGACGCGCGCGGGCTGCTCGGCCTCGCGCCGGAACTGCTGCTCGGCAACAGCTTCTTCGACCGCATCCACGTCGCCGACCGTATCCCCTATCTCGCCGCGATCGCCGATCTGCGCGAGGGCGCGACGCGCCGCCGCTGCGAGCTGCGCATCCGGCTGCCGCGCACGCCGGGCGAAGCCGTGTCGGAGAACTTCCATCCGTTCCGCCTCGACCTGGCGCGGCCGTCGTCGGGAACGGACTTCGTCGGCCTGCTTTCCGACCGCGGCGAGGTCGAGGAACTGCGCGCCATCCTCGACAAGGCGCGGACCAAGGCCGACGGCGGCGAGATCGCCAAGGGCCGGTTCCTCGCCACGGTCAGCCACGAACTGCGCACGCCGCTCAACGCCATCATCGGCTTTTCCGACATGATGCTGGAAGGCGTGTGCGGGACGGTGAGCGACGCACGCCAGCGCGAATATGTCGGCATCATCAAGGATTCGGGCAACCACCTGCTCGACGTCGTCAACGCCATCCTCGACGTCTCGAAGATCGAATCGGGCGCCTACGACGTCTCGCCCGAGCCCTTCCGCTTCCGCGAGACCGCGGAGATGTGCCGCTCGATGATGGCCCTCCAGGCCGAGGCCAAGGGCATCGCCTTCGACGTCCAGGTGGCGCCGACGGTGGGCGAGATCGTCGCCGACCGGCGCTCCGTGCGCCAGATGCTGATCAACCTGATCTCCAACGCGATCAAGTTCACGCCGGCGGGCGGGCGCGTCACGCTCTCGGCGAGCCGGCTGGGCAACCGCATCCATTTCCAGGTCAGCGACACGGGAATCGGCATCGCCGCGGACGATCTCGACCGGCTCGGCGAGCCGTTCACCCAGGTGCAGAACGACTACACGCGCCAGTTCGAGGGAACCGGGCTCGGCCTGTCGCTGGTCAAGGGGCTGGTGAGGCTGCACGGCGGCACCATGACCATCGAGAGCGCGCCGGGCGCCGGCACCACCGTCGCCATCACCCTGCCCGTCGACGGCTACCGCGCGCCGGCGAACGGCGAGATCGTGCCGATCGCATCGCTGAAGAAGAGAGACGACCGAGATGCCACGCTCCGCAAGATCGCGTGATTTCGAAGAGGAGCCGGACGGCTTCGTCGGGCGCGGCGCGGCCGCGGTCGGCGGCGCGATCGCGCGCAATCCGACCCTGGTCGGCAGCACGACGGCGTTTCTCGTGGCGCTCGCCTACGTCTCGGCGAACGCGTTGTGGTACCAGCCGCATTTCCATTCGGGGGCCTTCTTCGCCACCCGCGACCGGGTCGCGATCGGCCCGCGCCTCGACACCGCCCCGGAGCCGCGCGCCGGCGAGACGACCATCCATATCGAGCGGACACAGGCGCCGGTCGTCGCGCGCCCGGCCGATCCCGAGGTCGAGCGCATCCAGAGCATCCTGCACGACCTCGGCTTCTACAAGGGAACCGTGGACGGGCTGACGGGGCCGGCGACGCGCGCGGCGGTGGCGGCATACCAGAAGACGGTCGGCCTCGCCGAGACCGGCGAGGTCGACGCGACGCTGCTCGATCAGCTCGGCGCCGGGACGACGACGGCCGGCATCACGCCGCGCCCGGCGCCTGCTCCGCGCAACGAACCGGCCGCGGCGGCGCCGAAGACGGCGACACCGGTCGTGCTGCCGGCCGTGGTGCCCGCGCCGGGCGCCGGCGCCGTGCGTGCGGCGCGCGAACCCGATCCGCGCATCGTCAAGATCCAGGCCGGGCTGAAGGCCTTCGGCAACGACGGCATCGAGCTCGACGGCGTCGTCGGCTCGCGGACAAAGGCGGCGATCAAGGAGTTCCAGACCCTGTTCGGCCTGCCGGTCACCGGCGAGCCCGACGAGACGCTGTATGCGAAGATGCGCGAGACCGGCTTGACGAACTGACGTCGCCGATTTCCGATCGGTCGACGCCGCAGCGGACATCCGCAGCGGACGGCGGGACTTCCGCGACCACCACCCCGAAGGACGGTGCCGGAGCGCATGCGAGTAACGACAGAATTCTTCGTCTCGGCCCTGATCCGGCGCGTGTTCGGGGAGGGCGGCTTCGCGGCGGTCATCCGCCGCGGGGCCGCGGAGGCCGGCGCGGTGTTCATCGTGACGCGCGGCCGCACCGGCGAGGCCGCGCTCTACGGACCGGCGGCGCAGAGCGCCTACGGCACGGAGCCCGGAGGCGGCAGGCTGTTCACGCTGCTGGGCGGGGATCTCGACGAGCGGTCGCTGGAGGATCGCCTGGCCCGCGAACAGCGCTTCGACAGCGACATCTGGGTGGTCGAGCTAGAACCCGGATCGACGCCGCTCGGCGAACTCGTCGAGCTTACGAAGCCCTGAGCCGGTCGTTGCCGGGAAGCCGGTTGCCGTTGTCGCCGGATTTCGCGGCCGGCGCCGCGGCCATGGCGTCGGCGAGGGTCTCGGCCCGCCAGCCGCGCAGACGGTCGCGGGCCTTCTCGGGGTGGCAGAGCTCGTAGCGGTCGACGAACAGCCGCACGCTCTCGGCGTGGCCGAACATCGACGGATAGACGGCGAGAACGACGAGCAGGGCGCCCTCGGTGTCGATCTCGAGGGCGCGCAGCGCCAGCACGAGATCGGTGTAGGCCGACGCCGTGGCGATCGCCTTCGCCTGGCGGAAGCCGATGCCGAGCGCGTCGGCGAGCGCCGTCTGGAAGAACGCGGGGTTTCCCGTCAGCGCGGTCGCGCGCAGCCGGCCGTAGGCGGCGGGCCGCGGCAGGCGCTCCTCCTCCGGGAGCATGCTGCGCGGCGCCTGGTCACCCGCCGGCAGCATCATGGAGCGCAGCCGGTCGCGGACCGCTTCGGCGTTGGTCCGGACCGGCTGTTCGGTCGGGACCGGCGGCAGTTCGGGATCGGCCATGACTGGGCTCTGCTCTTCTTCGGGGAGTTCGACTTGTGCCAGCTCAGGCGGCGGCGGCGCATCTTCCGCGCGCGCCGGGCGATCGAGCGCGCGGACCAGGCTGGCGATCGCCGGATTGAGGACCTTGCGCCGCGCGATGGCGCGCGCGTGGGACAGGCCGTGGCGGCTGATGATCGCCAGGAGGTCGATGTCGCTCAGCGCCGGAGAGCGGATGAGAAGCGGCGCGGCGACGTCGACCGGCTCCTCGCAGAGCCGGCGCACCAGCGTCGCGGGCGGATTGGGCAGTTCCGACAGGACCGCGGCGACGTAGCGCCGCGATTCCGCGCTGACGGAGGCGAAGAGGGGCAGCACGAGGTCTTCCAGCTGCAGCGTCTCGCGCCGGGACGGCCGCGGCAGCGCGCAGTAGGCGGAGACGGCCGCGCGGAACAGGCGGTCGGTCCTGGCTGGCAGGGATCGGTTGGCGATCTGCCTGAAATCGGAGGATGGCACGGTGTACGCCTGACGCTACGTTACGCTCGGAAGGGCGCGGAGGCCGGCCGTATCCCGCCTCCATTCCGTCCCGAGGGCAACTCTAGCCGATACCCGTTAGCCGATTGTTAATCATGGGAGGGCGAAGCGCCGGCTTGCGCCCGGAAACCCGCTCGATCGCGTCGAGTGTGGCCTCCACCTCGCGGCGCAGCATCCTCCTCGCAGCAGACGCCCGCGGCGTCATGCCGAGCTCGATCAGGAGGGTCATCAGCCGCGCCTCGAGCTCGGTCCTGCTGCCCGGATCGGACACCCTCCCGCCGGCCTTCATGGACGTGCGCACGATGTCCTCGGCCATGAGCTCCGCACCGCCGCCGACGAGGGCGCGGAGCTTGACAAGGGCGGTGCGGTACACGGCGGCCATGAGCGGTCCCTTGCGAGTTCGGTTCGTTCCGATCAAGCGGAAAAATGGTACCATTCGACCTTTTGACTAGAGGCGGGCAAAAGTATTGTGGAAAAATGCCCACTTCCGCGGCTTTTCGCCCGTTCCGCGGCGCGGCTGCGGGGGAAAGTGCGGCGCGGCGGCCTTAAGGTGCTGTTAACCGTGAGGTGTCCTAATCATGTCGGAGGCGTTGCGTTGTAGCTCCGGTCTGACCGAGAGGGCGCGAAGTCATGGGTGCGATACTGCCGTTCGTGGCGCGCGACGCGTCACGCAAGTCCACCAAATCCCCGGCGGGCGGGGAAGGGGCGATCATCATCTTCCCGGGTGTCCGCTACGAAAGGCCGTGGAAGGCGGACGACGCCGCCTCGCTGGCCAAGGCGACGGCCGTCAGGGACATGGGACCGTCGAAGCGCTGACCGCGGCGACGCCCTATTCGGCGGAGCAGGCGAGCGCGCCGAGCTGTCCGGCGACGGTCGGCAGCCAGCTCGGATCCGGCACGAACCCGCGCACGACCGCGATGCCCTCGCCGAGCTCGGCCTCGACGAACACCGATTCCGCATAGGCCTGGGGCAGGTCCTTGCGCACCTCGAGCATCTGGGCGGGCGTCAGCACGACGAGATCGAGCATGCCGGCGCTCGAGGAGCGATCGTTGAAGGAATAGATGTTGCGGCCGCCGCGATCGTAGACGGACACCGACCAGTAGGGCAGGTGGCCGACGCCGCGGATATGGGCGATCCCGTCATTGAGGTCGAACCGGCAGGCGACGGCCTGGAAGAGCGGGTCCGCGGAGCGCAGAACACGCCGGTCCGCCTCGGCGCCGTAGAGCGGCGTGACGACGTAGGGGCCACCCCTCTGGGACAGGCGCGACCAGGCGTCCCTGTCCGAGACCACGGGCAGCAGCAGAAGGACCGCGATGTGCACGATACCAGCCCCGACGAGTCCGACCAGGACGATGTAGAGCAGCCTAAGCATCGCAGCCGGCCCTCAGGACCTGCGGCAGCTCGAAGGCGCTCAGCCCCGATCCGCCGGTCACCGGCGTGTCGTAGAGCGTGAGCACCAGCGCCAGCGGACCGGCGCCGCCGATCCTGACCCAGTTGCCCTGCACCGGATGGGGACCGACGGCGATGGCGAAGGAATTGTCCGCCTTTCGCAGGATCTGCCGCGACTGGACCGCGGAGGCGCCGCCGCCCTGGTCGAGCGCCACCAGCGCCTCGTCGGCGGCAAAGAGCGTCCAGAACCGCGCCGTGGGCGTGACCCCCTCGATCCGGTAGTCGCACTCGCGGCGAAGCCGGTTGCCGGCCGAATCCCGGTCGGCGATGAAGGCGAGCCCTTCGGCCCGGCCGAGCGGCAGGACGCCGTCGCGGGCGATGCGGGCCTTGGCGTAGGGATCGGCTTCCGGCGTGCCGATGGTCGGGAAGGCGGTCCAGCCGCCGACGGTGAGCGCCCCGATGCCCTCCTGCGCCCGCAGCACGTACCAGACGCTTGCGGTTCCGCCGCCGATGGCGATGGCGATGACGACGAGGAAGGAGACGATGCGCAGGATCATGTGGCGGGCCGGCCGGTTGCCCGGTGGGGATAGCGCAGCATCACGAGACGGCGCAAGCGCCGTCCCCCGGGGAACGGTGCGCCCATCACAACGCCGAGAGGGTCTCGGGTTCGGGGGGCGCGTCGAGCGCGGGCGCGCTGCGGAAGAGTTCGACGATCTCGTGGAGCACGCGCGTGGTCGCTGCCGAAAGCACCGGCGGCCTCTCCGCCTCGGCGGCCCCGGCTTCCGCCGCCTTCGTCTCCGCTTCCTTCTCCGCCCTGGCCACGGCCGTTTCGTCGAGGAACGGCCTTTCTATGCCCGGAATCGGCTTCAACTCGATGTTCTGGTGGGCATAGGCCATCAGCCTTTGCCACGTCATCGCGGGGAGGGAGCCGCCGGTCATGTTGCGGGTGGAGGTGAAGTCGTCGTTGCCCATCCACACGGCGGCGACGTAGTTGCCGGTGAAGCCGACATACCAGGCGTCGCGGTAGGACTGCGTCGTGCCGGTCTTGCCGGCCGAGCGGATGCCGGGAAGGGCGGCGCGGCGCGCCGTGCCGATCTCCGGCACCTGGACGAGGATCGAGTTCATCGACGCCAGCGCCTGTTCCGACAGCACGCGCACCGGCTCGGGCGCGTCGCGCGAATGGTCCCAGACGACCTGGCCGCCATGGGTCAGCAGCTGGGTGATGCCGTGGCGAATGCCGGCATAGCCGCCGTCGGCGAACACCGAATAGCCCGTCGCCTGGTCCATCACGGTCATGCCCGACGTGCCCAGCACCATGGTCTTGTGCTCGTTGAGCGGCGATTCGACGCCCATCGCCTTGGTCATCTCGACGATCGGCCCGATGCCGAGATGGTCCTTGGCGAGGCGGACCGGCACGGTGTTGATCGACTTGACCAGCGCCGTGGTCAGGGTGACGCGCCCGGCGTAGCCGCGCCCGTAGTTCTTCGGCGACCAGCCGTTCCAGGTGATCGGCCCGTCGGAGACGACCGAATCGGGGGTGAAGCCGTTCTCCATCGCGGTCGCATAGACATAGGGCTTGAACGAGGAACCGGCCTGGCGCAGCGCCCGGGTGGCGCGGTTGAACTGGCTGGCGCCGTAGTCGCGGCCGCCGACGATGGCGCGCACGGCGCCGTTGGTCTCCATCAGCACGATGGCGCCCTCGGTGACGCCGTATTCCTTGCCGTACTGGCGCAGGTGGAACTCGAGCGATTCCTCGGCGGCGTCCTGCAGGTTGGCGTCGAAGGTGGTGCGCGCCACCATCGTGTGCACGCCGACCTTCTCGGCGACCTGCTTGGCCTCCTCGAAGGCCCAGTCGAGGAAGTAGTCGGGGCTCTTCTGGTCGCCGCGGTCGACGATGCCGGCCGGGTGGAGCCGCGCCGAGAGCACCTGGCCCTCGGTGAGGAAGCCGCCCTGGACCATGTTGGTGAGCACCTCGTTGGCGCGGGCGCGCGCCGCCGGCAGGTTGATGTGCGGCGCGTATTTCGCCGGCGCCTTGAACAGGCCGGCGAGCATGGCCGCCTCGGCCAGCGTCAGGTCCTTGATCTGCTTGCCGAAATAGAAGTCGGCCGCGGCCGTGATGCCGAACGTGCCGCCGCCCATGTAGGCGCGGTCGAGATAGAGCTGGAGGATCTCCTTCTTGGAGAGGTTCATCTCCAGCCACACCGAGAGGAAGGCTTCCTTGATCTTGCGCTCGAAGGTGCGCTCGTTGGTGAGGAACAGGTTCTTGGCGAGCTGCTGGGTCAGCGTCGAGCCGCCCTGGACGACGGAGTTGGCGCGCACGTTCTCGCTCATGGCGCGCGCCAGGCCGAAGAAGTCGATGCCCCAGTGATCGAAGAAGCGGCGGTCCTCGGTGGCGAGCACGGCCTTGATGACGTGGTCCGGCATCTCGTCGACCGGCACGGAGTCGCGCTGGATGATGCCGCGCTGGCCGATCTCGTTGCCGTAGCGGTCGAGGAAGGTGACGGCGAAGTCGCCCTGGTTGCGCCAGTCGCCGGCGGTCTCCTCGAAGGCGGGCATGGCCAGCGCCAGCATGACGATGGCGCCGCCGGTGCCGAGCGTGGCGGCCTCGCTGGACAGTTCGAAGAACCAGCGCCGCCAGCCGGTGACGCGGAAGCGGCGGAAGAAGATGGTGACCGATTCCCACAGCTCGCCGGCCCTGAAGCCGGCGTCGTAGAGGGTGGAATCGATCCACGCGTCGAGCGCCAGAAGGCGGCCCGCCTTCGGGGCACGCGGTTTGCGCGGTTCGAACGGATTGTCCATCGAAAGTTGCCCGGCCCTGAGTTGGCGGCACATTGAAAACGCATGAGGGCATTTTCGGGGCGCTGTCGCCGCCATCGTCATGACCCATTCCGGCCGGCGCGACAAGGATCGAAGGGCAACACTCGCCGAAGATTGAACGGCAGGGTTAAGCGGGGCGGGCGCATCCCCCCCCCGGAGGAGAGGTCGCGCCCGTGAAGTCTGGCCGCCTCCTCCACCATGCCTCGCAGGGTCCCCTCCCGCGCAGACGGGGGATACGGCGCCGCGCACTGCCTTGGGCTACCCCCTCTGTCGGCTTCGCCGACATCTCCCCCGCGAGGGGGGAGAAGGCGCGGGCGCTTGCGTTCGATCAAGGGCGGCGGGCCGCGGACCGGCTAGCAAGTCGGCATAGCGCGGCCGAGGACGCCGTCGCCCCCCGAACGACATGGAGACGAGAATGCATATCGACTGGAAGGACTTCATCGGCAAGCTGAGCGGCTCGCTGCGCGAGCTGAGGGGCGGGACGCCCGAAGTGATGAAGAGCTTTTCGGCAATCGCGCAGGCGGCGCTGAAGCCGTCGGCGCTGGACACCAAGACCAAGGAACTGGTGGCGCTGGGCATCAGCGTCGCCATCCGCTGCGACGACTGCATCGGCTTCCACGCCAAGGCCGCCGTCGACCAGGGCGCCACGCGCGAGGAGGTGCTGGAGACGCTGGGCATGGCGATCTACATGGGCGCCGGGCCGTCGGCGATGTATGCCGGCCACGCCATCGAGGCCTTCGACCAGTTCGCCGCGGCGAAGGCGAAGGGCTGAGGGGGGCGGCAGAGCCGGGCGGAGCAGGGGGCCGCGCGCAGTTCATGCCGTGAGCGGCGCGCGGAAAAGGCCGAACCCGGTCGGTAGGACCCCACCCCCGGCCTGCGGCCGATCAGCCGGGTCCCCGCTGCTCCGCAGCGTCCCGGCCTTCTCGGCCGACGATCGAGCCACTGGCTCGATCCGAAGGTCGGCCTCGAAGCCCCTCGAAGGGGAGGGGACCGCGGCAGCGACGGAGCGAGGGGGGAAGAAGACGTGTCGCCAGTGCTGATCGGCTTCCTCGGCAGCCTGCTAGCCGGGTCGATGACGGCGGTGGGGGCGCTGCCGGTGTTCCTGCGCCGCGACGTGCCGCAGCGGGCGAACGACACGCTGCTCGGCTTCGCCGCCGGCGTCATGCTGGCGGCCTCGTTCCTGTCGCTGATCCTGCCCGGCATCGAGGCGGCGCGCGCCATCCACGGCTCGGCGGTCGCCGCCGCCGCGGTGGCGGTGGCCGGCGTGCTGGCGGGCGCGGCCGTGCTGGCGACCATGAACGAGAAGATCCCGCACGAACACTTCTTCCAGGGGCGCCAGGGGCCGGAGGCCGAGACGCTGGCGCGGATCTGGCTGTTCGTCCTGGCGATCACCATCCACAACGCGCCGGAAGGGCTGGCGGTCGGCGTCGGGCTGGGCGGCGGCGATCTCGCCGGCGGCGTCGCGCTGGCGGTCGGCATCGGCCTGCAGAACGCGCCGGAGGGGCTGGCCGTGGCGCTGGCGCTGGTGTCGATCGGCTATTCGCGCCGGCGCGCCTTCTGGATCGCGTCGCTGACGGGGCTGGTGGAGCCCGTCGCCGGGCTCTTCGGCGCCTGGGCGGTCGGCCTGTCGGCGCTGGCGCTGCCCTGGGCGCTGACCTTTGCCGCCGGCGCCATGATCTACGTGATCAGCCACGAGATCATTCCCGAGACCCACAGCCACGGCAACGAGCGCCAGGCGACCTTCGGCCTGGTGATCGGGCTGGCGCTGATGATGTTCCTCGACGTGGCGTTCGGGTAGGGGGGGCGTTCCGAGGCTGTTGTTACCGTTTTCGCGAAAACGGTAACAACTGGCGAGTCTCACGATGTCGCTTCCGTCGCGGAGCGGCCCTCTCATGCGGTGCGGGCGGCGGCGCCCCCTTCTCCCCTTGCGGGAGAAGGTGGATCGGCCGGAGGCCGAGCCGGATGAGGGGTGTTCAGAAGAGCGCGCCGTCGACAAGGTGCTGACAGCGCTTCGTTTTTCCCCGCCGCGCTCCGTCCAGCACCCCTCATCCGACCTCGCTTCGCTCGGCCACCTTCCCCCGCAAGGGGGGGAAGGGGCGTGCGCCCGTTTTCGCTCCGTCGTGAAATGACGACGTGTCGGGGGGCAGCGCGATGGCGCCCCCACCTGGTTCGGGCTTAGCCCTCGCCGACCCCTCCCCGAAGGGAGCACGCGGCAAGGCATGGCGCGCTCTTTGGACGAAAGAGCTGTCCGGGGCTTTTTTTCGTGTACGGATATTGCAAAAATCGCGTGGGCGAACGCAAGCGCGAGCCGCGCAGAAAGGAGCCGGACATGACCAGGGAATGGCCCCGTTTCGTCACCAAAGATCTCGGCGACAGCGAAGAGGACGTCGCCGAGGCGATGCGGCGCTGGGAGGCCTACGACCGCGGCATGAGGGCGCTCGTCGCCGCCGGAGGCGTGCACCGCGACGCCGACGGATGGTGGATTGACGACGCGACGGGCGAGTTCATCGGGCCCGATCCGGAGCTTGAGCGCCCGCTCGGGGCGGACGAAATCGCACAGGCAAGGCCGCTGCAGGAGGCGCTGCCGGCGCTTTACGAGAGCCTGCGCCGCGCCCGCGGCCGGCCGCGGAGCGAAGACCCGAAGGAGGCTGTCACGCTGCGCCTGCCGCGCTCGGTGCTAAAACGCTGGCAGCGCGACCCCGACTGGCGGGCGAAGATGGCCGAGGCGCTGGAGGCGGCGAAGAAGTGAGGGGCTGCGCTTCCGCCGTTCGCCCACCCCGCCACCTTCTCCCAGACCTTGTCAGTGGGTGGATAGGAGGCTGCTCGGCGACCGCAAAGCGTACGATATAGGAATAAATGCCGCATATAGTACTTTGCGAACACAACAAAGAGATGGTAGCTTTCTGGACGTTCCGAAAAGGGTGTTCGTTTACGACCCGTGCAGCGAACCGTAGGACGGGCCACTTATGGAATTCCGGCTTACCTATAGGGGTCTTCTGATGTCGACCCAGCGGGATCCGATGACTAATCAAAATGACGCGAGGGCAGGACATAAACACGAAATTCGCCGAATATTTCACAGCCAATTAAAGCGGCTTTGGGAATCTGTGCCTCACTTGGTCGCGGGAGCTAGGACCGGGCCTGGTTTCCTTATTGACGGCCCTAGTGACCGCAGAACAGCAGAGTCGCTAGCTAATCGCTTTCAGAGCAACGGCTATCGGTTCGTCCCTCTCGTAACCGAAGACCTAGGTCTGATCGTAGGGCTCGAAATTCTCTATTTGCGGCGATCAAAGCCGGGGCGCATTGTCAGCGCTGGAGATATCGATAACCGCCTCAAAACCCTATTTGACGCGCTTCGAATGCCGACGAATTCGAATGAGCTCGGTCCTTATCGGGAGCCGCAGGAAGGCGAGGACCCCTTCTATTGCCTATTGGAAGACGATGACCTGATGACCAAGGTTTCGGTCGAGACCGACACTCTGCTAGAGGACATTAGTGACGTGCCCAATATGCACGATGCGCATCTCGTGATCACCGTGCGCCTTCGACCGCATGAACTACGGTTCGACAACATACAGTTCGGCTAGCCCCAAGAAGCAGCTTTAGGCCGCAGAATAGTGGCAAGTGCCCTTTCACAAATTCCGCGCTGTCGCCCAATTTAGGCTCCGAAACGATTTTCTGAACAATTTGGATTGCTCGGATTGTAACTTCTTCTTCGGAGGGCCAGCCTTGGGCTTCCGAGTCTGAGGCTTCTTCGCCAGGGATGAAATGGCGCTGTCGATTTTAGGAAAAAAGTCCTTGACAGCGTGACGCTGGTCCGGTAGGGTTTCGTTATCGTCGGACAAATGCGTCGGGCGGGCGGCGGGGCCGGTTCTTCCGGTCGCTGCGGCGGCTCGGCGCGGTCCGCGAGGGAAACCGCCGCCTGGCGATCGGTCCCGGCGTCTGCGGGCCGTTCCCGGACATCGCGACGACGTTCCAGAAACCCCAGCACATTCCGGAGGCTTGCCATGCAGCGTGGCATCAGCGTCGAGCAGTGGGCGGCGATCCGCGCGCTGCGCGAGGACGCCCTGCCCACCTTTCCGCTTCTGGCCACGGCCACCGGCTTCAACGTCTCGACGCTACGCGAGCGCGCCTCGCGCGAGGGCTGGAAAAAGCAGCCCTTCCAGAGCGCGGTCCAGCGCGCGGCGCGGGTGATGGCGCTCGAGCGCAGCCGCGCCGACCCGCGCGCCGTGCTCGCCTGGGCCGAAGGGCGGCTGACCGTGCTGGCGCTGCTCGCCGCCGCCGAACGGGAGGCGGAAGCGGCTGCGCCGGGCGGCACGGCATCGGACGATGCGGAGACCGGCGGCGCGACAGGTGCAGACGCCGGCGCGGCCGACGCTGCGGGAGCGGGCGGAGCCGCCGCGCCTGCGGCCGCGGCGGGCGAGGGCGCCGCGCTCGGCGAGAAACTGGAGAAGCTCGCCGGCCTGCTGGCGCGGCAGGTCGACGCCATCGTCGACGCCGCGGCGGCGGCCGGCGCCCGGCTGGACCGGCAGGGCATCGACGAGGTGGCCGCGCTGCTGAAGCTTTCGGAAAAGGCGCTGGCGCTCGCCCCCGGCGGGCAGGGCGCGCAGGCAGAACACGAAACGAGAAGCGATGACGAACTCGCCGCAATACTCGCCCTCCTCGACGACCGCGTCGTCGAACTCGCCCGGCTCCACGCAGACTGGCTGGTCGAAGGAAAGGATCGGGAAATCGGTTGATCGCGTCTGGCCGGAATGGTTCGTCCAGGCGCTGCCGGGGCAGTATCCGCACGATCGCGAGCCGCCGGTGTGGCTCGTCATCGGCGGGCGCGGGGCGGGCAAGACCCGGCTCGGCGCGGAATGGGTGAACGCGCTGGCGCGCGGCCTCGCCCCCTTCGCAAGGCGCCGCCACGGGCAGATCGCGCTGGTCGGCGAGACGCTGGCCGACGTGCGCGAGGTGATGATCGACGGGCCGTCGGGGATCAGGACCGTCGCGCGCGGGGCGCGGCCGCGCTACGAGCCGACGCGGCGGCGGCTGCTCTGGCCCAGCGGCGCGGTGGCGCAGGTGTTCTCCTCGGAGGATCCCGAAAGCCTGCGCGGGCCGCAGTTCGAGGCGGCCTGGCTGGACGAGCTGGCCAAGTGGAAGAACATCGACGCCTGCTGGGACATGCTGCAGTTCGGCATGCGGCTGGGGCCCGCACCCCGGCAGCTGATCACCACGACGCCCAGGCCGCGGCCTCTCCTGAAGCGGCTGATGGCCGACCCGGCGGTGGCGGTGACGAAACTCGCCACCAGCGACAACGCGCAGAACCTTTCGCCCGGCTTCATCGCCGCGCTCGAGCGCCGCTACGCCAACACGCCGCTCGGCCGCCAGGAACTCCACGGCGAGATGATCGAGGAACGCGACGGCGCGCTGTGGAAGCGGGCGACGATCGAGAAGGCGGCCCAGGGCTTTGTCGGCGTCGACAGGGACGCGATCGGGCGCATCGTCGTGGCGGTCGACCCGCCGGCGGGCTCGGGGCGGGCATCGGACGCCTGCGGCATCGTCGCGGCGGGGCTTCTCCCCGACGGGCGGGTCGTCGTGCTGGAGGATGCGACGGTCGAGGCCGCAGCACCCCGCGACTGGGCGCTGCGCGCGGTGGCGCTCTACCGGCGGCTCGAGGCCGACAGGATCGTCGCCGAGGTCAACCAGGGCGGCGACATGGTGGCCGCGGTGATCCGCACGGTCGATCCGGCGGCACCCGTGAAGCCGGTGCGCGCGACGCGCGGCAAATGGCTGCGCGCCGAGCCGGTGGCCGCGCTCTACGAGCAGGGCAGGGTGGTGCATGCCGGGCGCTTCCCGGCGCTGGAGGACGAGATGTGCGACTTCGGCGCCGACGGGCTGTCGGGCGGCCGCTCGCCCGACCGCGTCGATGCGCTGGTCTGGGCGGTGACGGTGCTGACCGACGCCGGCCGCGCCGCGCCCAGGATCAGGGATTTCGGCTGAGGGGGCGGGGCAAGCCCCCCTCATCCGGCCGCTGCCTTTGCGCGACGTGGTCGGCCTGCCTTACCCCCAACCCTTACCCCTCCCCACAAGGGGGAGGGGGATTCTGCGAGATTTCCCCCCGTCGTCCGAAGGAAAGAGCGCCGGCGTCGATGCCTCCCTCCCCCTTGTGGGGAGGGGTAAGGGGTGGGGGTACTCGAACGTGACGGCTTTCCCTCGATGGGCGGCAGCCGCCCGCATCCGGGCGTGAATGCCCCTTCGACAAACACCAACAGACGGATTTTCCCGATGCGATGGACCTGGCCGTGGGCTTCTCGCCCGGACGGATCGGCGGCGCGCGCGCATGAAGCGCCCGCCGAACGCAAGGATGCCGCGACAGGCTTCGTCGCGCTGCACCTTGCCGGCGAGGCGAGCTGGACGCGGCGCGACTATGCAGGGCTGTCGCGCGAAGGCTTCATGCGCAACCCGGTCGGGCACCGCGCCGTGCGCATGGTGGCGGAGGCCGCGGCCGCCGTGCCGCTGCTGCTCTACGAGGGGGACGCGGAACTCGCCGCGCATCCGCTGCTCGATCTGCTGCGGCGGCCGAACCCGCGCCAGCAGGGCGCGGCGTTCCTGGAGGCGCTGTACGGCACGCTGCTTCTGGCCGGCAATGCCTATGTCGAGCGGGTCGAGACCGAGGGGGGCGCTCGGGAGGGCGCTACGGGGGGCGGATCCGGGGGCGGCGGGCGCGAGCTGCATCTCCTGCGCCCCGACCGGGTGACGGTTCTCTGCGACGCCGCCGGCTGGCCCGACGCGCTGGAGCACCGGGTCGGCGCGGCGCGGCGAAAAATCCCGCTCGGCGAGGAGGGACGCGCGCTGCATCTCAGGCTGTTCCATCCGCTCGACGACCATTACGGCTTCGCCCCGCTGGAGGCGGCGATGACGGCGCTCGACACGCACAACGCCGCCGGGCGCTGGAACAAGGCGCTGCTCGACAATTCGGCGAGGCCTTCCGGCGCGCTGGTCTATGCGCCGAAGGACGGCGGCGGCCTCACCGAGGAGCAGTACGGGCGGCTGAAGGCCGAGCTCGAGGACGGCTATTCCGGTGCGACCCGCGCCGGCCGGCCGCTGCTGCTCGAGGGCGGGCTCGACTGGAAGGCGATGGGGCTGACGCCGAAGGACATGGACTTCGTCGAGGCGAGGAACGGCGCGGCGCGCGACATCGCGCTCGCCGCCGGCGTGCCGCCGATGCTGCTCGGCATCAAGGGCGACAACACCTATGCCAACTACGCCGAGGCCAACCGGGCCTTCTACCGGCTGACCATCCTGCCGCTGGTCGGCCGCACGCTCGCCGAGCTGACCGGCTTCCTGGCGCCGTCCTTCGGCGGGGCCTTGCGGCTCTGGTACGACGCCGACGCGGTGGAAGGGCTGTCGGCCGAGCGCGACTCGCTGTGGGCGCGGGTGGGGAGTGCGGACTTTTTGTCCGACGCCGAGAAGCGCCAGGCGGTGGGGTATGGGGGGAGCCCGGACAGCGAAGAGAAGGCGGGATTTCGCGCCGACGGCGGATGACGTTTTTCGTAACGGCAGTGCCGGCTTCAATTCAGGGGAGAAGTCAGGTCGTTTCTGTCGTATAGGTTGTGCGCCTATCCTGCATCCGGCTGCCGATCGATCGGAGGAACCCGTCATGATCGCCGATGCGAAGATGCGCCTCGCGCCGCCCAACGGGCTTCTTTACCTGATGGACGCGGAACATTTCGATCCGCCCGAAGTGGATGGGTTCGCACGGCTGTGGCGCAGCGAGAGCTGCATCATCATCGGTTGTCGGGCGGACGTCGACGGCCCGACCGAAATCTGCGTCAATGCGCCCGGCGCGCCCCCGCCGGATCTGGTGATGGTCGGCTCGTTCGACCAGGCGGTCCCCAGCCGCCGACTTGTCCTGACGATCGTGCCGGACACCGTCATTCATCAGATGGAACTGGAAAGGCCCGCTGCCCATGTCGAGGTCTGGACGGACGGCGAAATTGCTTCACCAGTGGTGTGGCTGAAGATCACGTAGCGGCGTTAGGACGCCTGGAATGAAACGGACCGGCAATCGCTGCGGAAATGGCATGGGGAAGGACCTCGTGTTCTCGATCCCGCTCCCCTACGGCCTCCTCTACGTCCGCGATTCGAAGAGCCCCGACGATCCCGAGATCGACGGGAAGGCGACGTTCTGGCGGACCGATATGGTGCTGGCCGTCGCCTGCCAGGGCGACGAGGACGGCCCGACGGAAATCCGTATCGGTAACGGACCCGGGAGCGGTACGGAGTTATCGCTGCTTACGGCGTTCGACATGTCGGTGCCGAGCCGCCGGCTGCTCTTCGAGACCGTGCCGGACGAGACGTTTCACGAAATGCCCCTGGAGCGGCCGATGGCACATGTCGAGGTGTGGACCAAGGGCTACCAGGGAACGCCGGTCGTCTGGCTGAAGATCACCTAGGTCAGAGACCGGGCATATCTCGTGCCGCTTCCTGGCCATAGATTCTCGAAAGACCGTTGGCACGTGCGGCGATCGTGTC
>CALFXR010000041.1 GCA_937958475.1 uncultured Mesorhizobium sp.
ACGCGGCCTTCGGCGGCGCCCGCCGCGACGAGGAGAAGTCGCGCGCCAAGGAGCGGATATTCTCGTTCAGAAACGCGCAGCACAGCTGGGACCCGAAGGACCAGCGGCCGGAGATGTGGAAGATCTACAACACGCGCGTCGCGCCGGGCGAATCGATCCGGGTCTTTCCCCTGTCCAATTGGACGGAGCTCGACATCTGGCAGTATATTCTCAGCGAAGACATCCCGATCGTCCCGCTCTACCTGGCGAAGAAGCGTCCCGTGGTCGAGCGTGACGGAATGCTGATCATGGTCGACGACGACCGCATGAAGCTGCGTCCCGGCGAGAAGATCGAGGAGCGCATGGTGAGGTTCCGCACGCTCGGCTGCTATCCGCTCACCGGCGCCATCGAATCCGACGCCGTGAGCGTCGAGGAAATCGTCGAAGAGATGCTGGTGGCGCGGACCTCGGAGCGCCAGGGCCGGTTGATCGACCGCGACGAGTCCGGTTCGATGGAGAAGAAGAAGCGGGAAGGTTATTTCTGATGCACCAGGCCCTGGTCAAGTCTCCTACCGCCGCTGCCGATCTCCACGGCTTCCTCGCCGGGCAGAACGAGAAGTCGCTGCTCCGTTTCCTCACCTGCGGCTCTGTCGACGACGGCAAGTCGACGCTGATCGGCCGCCTGCTCTACGATACCAAGCTGATTTTCGAGGACCAGCTCGCCGCGCTTGAACGCGACTCGAAGAAGCACGGCACCGTCGGCGACGACATCGATTTCGCCCTCCTCGTCGACGGGCTGGAGGCCGAGCGCGAGCAGGGCATCACCATCGACGTCGCCTACCGTTTCTTCACCACGGCCAAGCGCAAGTTCATCGTCGCCGACACGCCCGGCCACGTGCAGTACACGCGCAACATGGCCACCGGAGCCTCCACCGCCGACCTCGCCGTCGTCCTCGTCGAGGCGCGCAGCGGCGTGCTGCCGCAGACGCGGCGGCACAGCTTCATCGCCTCGCTGCTCGGCATCCGCCACGTCGTGCTTGCCGTGAACAAGATCGACCTCGTCGGCTACGACCGCGATGTGTTCGACAGGATCGCCGCCGAATACGCTGCGTTCGCCCGCGACCTCGGCTTCGCCTCGCTCGTCGCGATCCCCCTCTCGGCGCGCCATGGCGACAACGTCATCGAGCGTTCGGCGAACACGCCCTGGTACGAGGGACCGACGCTGCTCTCCCACCTCGAGGACGTCGTCGTCGACGACGTCGCGGCGAGCCGGCCGCTCCGCTTCCCCGTGCAGTACGTCAACCGGCCCAACCTCGACTTCCGCGGCTTCGCCGGAACGGTCGCGTCCGGCCGCGTGGCGCAGGGCGATCAGGTCGTCGTGGCGAAGTCGGGCAAGGCGTCGCGGGTGAAGCGTATCGTCACCGCCGACGGCGACCTTGCCGCGGCCCTCGCCGGGCAGGCCGTCACAATCGTTCTGGAGGACGAGGTGGAGGTGTCGCGCGGCAACTTGCTGGTGGCGCCCGACGCGCGGCCGCACGTCGCAGACCAGTTCACCGCCACGATCGTCTGGTTCGACGAGCACCCGCTGCTGCCCGGCCGCACCTACATCCTGCGCACCGAGACCGACCAGACGAACGCTTCCGTGACGGAACTGAAACACCGCATCGACGTCAACAGCTTCGCCCACGAGGCGGCGAAGTCGCTCGATCTCAACGAGATCGGCTCGTGCAACCTGTCGACGCAGCAGCCGATCGCCTTCGACAACTACGCCGACGACCGCGCCACGGGCGCCTTCATCCTGATCGACCGCATGACCAACCGCACGGTCGCGGCCGGCATGATCCTGCACCCGCTGCGCCGCGCCTCCAACGTCCACTGGCAGGCGCTCGACGTCGACAAGCAGGCGCGCGCCGCGCTGAAGCACCAGAAGCCCGCCGTGCTCTGGTTCACCGGCCTGTCGGGCTCAGGCAAGTCGACCATCGCCAACGCGCTGGAAGCCCAGCTGCACCGCACCGGCCGCCACACCTACATGCTCGACGGTGACAATGTCCGCCACGGGCTGAACCGCGACCTCGGCTTCACCGAGGAGGACCGCGTGGAAAACATCCGCCGCGTCGCCGAGGTGGCCAGGCTGATGGCCGACGCCGGCCTCGTCGTGCTCGTGTCCTTCATCTCCCCGTTCCGCGCCGAGCGGCGCATGGCGCGCGAACTGATGGCCGAGGGCGAGTTCGTCGAGATTTTCGTCGACACGCCGTTCGAGGAATGCGCCCGCCGCGACCCCAAGGGGCTCTACGCCAAGGCGCTGCGCGGCGAGATCAAGAACTTCACCGGCGTCGATTCGCCCTACGAGGCGCCCGAGGCCGCGGAAGTGCACCTCGTCACGGCCGGTCGCGCGGCCGACGACATGGCCGCCGAGATCGCCGCCTGGCTGGACGCGCACGGGCTTGGGTAGCAGATGATGACCGACGCTCTTCCCCGGGACGAGGCGATCCTCGACCTGTTCGAACGGCTCGCGCTCGAAGCCGGTCGCGCCGTCATGGCCGTCTACGCGACCGATTTCGCCGCCGCCGCCAAGGCCGACGCCTCGCCGGTGACGGCGGCCGACCACGCCGCCGAAGCGATCATCCTCGCCGGTCTGCGCGAGGCACTGCCCGGCGTGCCCTGCGTCGCCGAGGAGGAAGTCGCCGCCGGTCGGGTCCCCGAGATCGGCGACGGGCCGTTCATTCTCGTCGATCCGCTCGACGGGACGCGCGAGTTCGTCAGCCGGAATGGCGATTTCACGGTCAACATCGCGCTGGTGCGCGGACGGGTGCCCGTGGTCAGCGTCGTCTACGCGCCGGCGCGCGATACGCTCTATTCCGGCCGGCCGGGCGCCGCCTTCGCGATTCCCACCGCCGACGGCCGCATCGCCGGCGCGCGGCGCACGATCCGCGTTCGCGCGCCCAGATCGCCGCTGGCGATCGTCGCCAGCCGGTCGCACCTGACGCCGGAGACCGCCGCCTTCATCGACCGCTTCCCCGGCGCCGAGACGGTATCCGTCGGCTCGTCGCTGAAATTCTGCCTGCTCGCCTCGGGCGAGGCCGATCTCTATCCGCGCTTCGGCCGCACCATGGAGTGGGATACCGCGGCGGGCGATGCCGTGCTGCGCGCCGCCGGCGGCCGGGTGACGCTTCCGGACGGCAGTCCCTTCCTCTACGGCAAGCGCAACCAGGCGGACGACGTCGACTTCGCCAACCCGTCCTTCGTCGCCGATGTCGGCGAAGCCGTCGAGGCGTTCCGCCGCTAGCCGCTCATCTTTTCGCCGCGCGCGCCTGGCGGCGCATACGGTGGACGCTCGCCGCAGCGAGGCCGCCGCCGGCGGCGAAGGCGGCGAGATCGTACGGCGCTCCCCAGCGCAGGCCGACGATGGCGAGCGCGCTCGCCACGACGCCGATCGCGGCCACCTCGGCGATGATCGAGAGAACCGGCCGCCCGGCGCGCCGCACCACCTGGTAGGCATGCGCCGAGTGCGCCGCGAGGATGTTTTCGCCGCGCAGCCTGCGCAGCACGATGGTCGAGAGGCTGTCGGCGAGGAAGAAGGCGAAGGGCAGGGGAGCCGCCCATGCCGATCGCGGCGCGAGAAGCAGAACCACCGCGCCGGAAAGCAGGCCCAGCGCCAGGCTGCCACTGTCGCCGAGGAAGACCCGCGCCGGCGGAATGTTGAAGACGGAGAAGCCGAGCAGCGCGCCGGCGATCGCAGACGACAGGATCGCCGGCGCCGGATCGACCAGCCCGGCGGCGCCGGCGAGCGCGATCGCCGCGTGCGGCACGGCGATACCAGCGACCATCATCAGGTCGAGCCCGTCCATGAAGTTGGTCATGTTGACCCACCAGACGAGGGCCACCGCGATCAGCGCGCGTTCGGCAACGAGCGGCACCGTGGCGGGAAGCACGCGCAGGTCCGCATCGAGGAACCAGAGCAGCAGGACCGCAGCGGCGAACTGGCCGGCGAGCTTGGCGCCGGCGCCGAGGTCGCGCCGGTCGTCGACGAGGCCGACAACTGCAAGCAGGGCTGCACCGGCCCCGGCGCCGATGGCGAAGTCCTTCTCCACCGCGCCGGCGAGGGCGGCGAGCGCGATCGCCGCGATGGCGACGGGGGCCGCGGCAAGCCCGCCGATCTGCCGCGCCGGTCCGGCGTGGTTCGAACGCGGAGTCACCTGGGCGGCGAGGAAAGCGGCCGGCAACAGGCCGTTCAGCGCGGCCAGCAGGGCAGCCGTCGCCGCGAATGTGCCGAGGAGAAGGACGAGGATCGTCATCGGCTGACGGCTATCATGCGTCCTGCCGCGCCGGCAATCGGCAGGTGGTTTCCGTGCGTCACACCGGCGCCGCTCACGATTCCGAAAATAGGCCGGCGCGGGGGGATCGTGACGGCGACAGTGGGTAGAAACGTTTCGACGTCGGTGGGTGATCGCCTGGCGATCGGTGTCGGAGAATGAGGTTCGGATGAAGATGGTGGCAGTGATAAGGATCATGGCCGCAGCGATAGCGCTGGCGATGGTATCTCCCGTTTCCGGCTTCACCGCCGAAGGCGCCTGGGACGCCAACTACGCATGCCAAGTCACCTCCCCGGGGCGAGGCGATACACCGCGCGTGACGCTCGCGATCAGCCGCAGGGGCGAGGTCGGCGGCGAACTGAGTTCCGCCGTCCGCTTCCGCCTCTTCAACATCCCCCAGCTCTCGGAAGAAGAAAATGCCGCCTTTACCGATACGGTCGTCGAGATCCCCTGCTTCGCCAACTGGACCGGCATCAAGTCCGACGGTCGGCAGGTGAAGTCGGGCTACGCGCTCTGTGTCCCGCTGCCCGACATCGCCCAGGTCGTCGGTCCCATGGAGGGCGGCCGCGTGCTCAAGGTCACGGTTCAGTGCAAGGACGGTCCGCAGACCTTCGAGATCGACCTGACCGGTTCGTCGAAGGCGATCGCCTCCTTCCGCGTCTGCTCCACCTGAGCGATCCTGCGGCGGGGCGTCTGTTCAGTCGAGTCGATCCCCCGCGGCATGCCGAGCGATCCGTACGGCCGTGTCGTCGGCCGGCCGCCATCCGAGCGCTTCCAGCCCGTCGGACCGCGCCACCAGCGGACCGGTGAGGCGTCGCCAGGCGTCTCCGCGCCCTGTGAGGCGCAGCGGGGCCGCAAGCAGGAAATCTGGTATGGCGAAGAGACGCGGCTTCCGTCCCTGGCCTCTGCGCAGGGCCGCGACGATCTCGGCGACCGACACCGCGTCGCGGTCGCTGACGACGAACGGGCCTGTCGCAGGCCTCTTCTCCTCGAGGAGGAAGAGGATCGCGTCGGCCAGTGCCTCGACGTCGAGCAGCGACCGTTTGGCGACGAGGCCGGCGATCGGCAGGGGGACTGGCAGATCTGCCAGCCGCGCCAGTGCGGCGAGGTTGCCCTTGACGTCCGGCCCATAGATCAGCACCGGGCGCAGGATCGTGTAGCGCCCTCCGGCGGCGAAGGCCTCGGCGACGAGCCGCTCGCCTTCCAGCTTGGACCGCCCGTAGTCGTCCTCCGGCTCGGGTTGCGTGGTGTCGCGCAGCACCGTGTCGGCGACCGGTCCTGCCATGGCCCGGATCGACGAGACGAAAACGAAGCGGCCGCCGATCGTCTTCGCCGCGGCGCGGGCCAGTGTCCCGGTCAGTTTCCCATTCGCCGCCATGTAGGCTTCACGCGGAATGCTCGCGGTCGCGTGGGCGATGCCGGCGCAATGGACGACATGATCGACGCCTGCGAGAAGCGGCACCCAGGCACATTCGTCCGTCGCCCGTTCCGGCAGGGCGGCAACGTCGGGGTAGGTGGCGGCAAGCGTCTCGGGCCGCCGCGATACCGCACGCACGGCGTAGCCGGCGCGCCCCAGCCTTTCGCCGAGGGCCTTGCCGACGAAGCCGCCGGCGCCGGTCAGTAGCACGCGTTTCGCCATCGCTGGTCCCGGCGGACGCGTGAAGGGTGATCGGGCGCCGCCGGCGTACCCTATGATGCGAGGAGCCCGCGCTCAACGGATGGGACGGACGATGAACGCTATGCGAGTTCGCGCCGCCATGGCGGGTCGGCGCCCGCCCGCGAAACCGTCACCGCGGCGGCCTTCGTGCCGAGTGTCAGGGCGGCGCGGATCGCCTCCGGCGATAGCACGCCGACGGCTTCCTTGTTCAGCAGCCCCTGGTCGTGCAGCGATGCGAGCACGCCGGCGTTGAACGTATCGCCTGCGCCGACCGTGTCGACGACCTCGACCCTGAGCGCGTCCACGCTGACCGCGCCCGCGCCGCCGTAGGCGGTGGCGCCGTTGGAGCCGCCGGTGACGATGACGAGCCGCGGCCCGCGGTCGAGCCAGCGCGCCGCGATTTCGGCGGCGTCTCCCGTCTCGCCGAACCAGGCGAGGTCGTCGTCGGACAGCTTGACGATGTCGGCCATCGCGATCATGCGATGCATGCGCGCAAGGTGGGCGTCGCGGTCGGCGATGAAGCCCGGGCGGATGTTGGGATCGAGCATGACGACGCGGCGGCCGTGCTCGCGCCGCATCAGCGCCTCGTAGGCCGATCCGCACGGCTCGGGAATCAGGCTGATCGCGCCGAACAGCATGGCGTCGACGTCGTCGCCGAGCGTCGGCAGGTCGTCCCCCGAGAGCATCCGGCCGGCCGTGTTCTCGTCGTAGAACGTGTAGGTGGCGTGGCCGTCCTGGAGGCGGACGAAGGCGAGCGTGGTCGGGCGCGGGGAGAGCGCCGCATGCCGCGTGCCGACGCCGCTTTCGCTGAGCACCCGGCGGATCTGTTCGCCGAACAGGTCTGTCGAGAGACCGGAGAAGAACTCGGTCGGCACGCCCAGCCGGCCGAGCGCGATCGCCGAGTTGAACACGGCGCCGCCGGCATAGGGTGCGAATGCCGGCTCGCCCGCCGTGCTGGTGCGCGGCAGCATGTCGATGAGGGCCTCGCCGCAGCACAGGATCATGCGTCTTCTTCCGGTTCCGGGTGAATCACGCCCTTGCGGACGATGATGTTGGCATAAAGCCTAGGCTCGCTGGTGGCCACCACGGCGTGGGCGCTCCTGACGCGACCGTAGAACGCCTTGCCGACGAGCGGCACCACGGTGAAGCCCGGCGCCCGCCGCGCGCAGACGGCGAGCATCTCCTCGTGGACCCGGTCGAGGGCTTCCGGATCGCCGCCGACCGTCGAACGGAACAGCGCATGGGGTACGAAGTCGTCGACCGGCAGGACCTGCAGCATGGCGTCGAGAACGGCGGGCAGGCCGAGCCCGTCCGCCCGCACCAGCCGCCGCGCGTGCTCCGCCGCCGGGTAGTTGCCGTCGACGATGGCGATCTCGTCGCCGTGGCCCATGGCGCGCAGCACGGCGAGGAATTCCGGTCCGAGAAGGGGCGGCACGCCGATGAGCATGGTCAGCCTGCCTTCGCCGCCTGCCCGGCCCCGTGCAGGAACCGGTCGGAAAGCGGCAGGCTGGCGGCGCCGAGGGCGCGCGCCGGGTGGCCGACGCTACCCTCGCGTATCTCGGGCAGGGTGAGGCCTTCGACATCGATTTCCGCGGTCGCGGCGCGCGTCGCCTCAACGAGGCGGCGGCGCACGTCGAGGGGCATCCAGCCGTCGATGATCGCCGCCTCGAAGTCGATCACCGAGGAGGCCGCGACGATTGCATAGGCGAGCGCCGCTCCCGCCCGGCCGATCCAGTGGTCGAGTTCTTCGCCGACGTCGCCCCAATCCTCCGGCGATGTCCACAGATGTCCGGCCTCGATCCCGCGGGCGTTGAGCGCCTTTTCCAGCACCGCGATCGAGGCGACGTCGATCAGCTGGATCGGCCTGCCGTCGGGGCCCGGAACCGGCATCGAGCCGAGCGCCCCGGCATTGCCGCTGGCGCCGGCATAGAGCGCGCCGTTGAGCACGATTCCGCCGCCGGCGAAGGCGCCGATGTAGAAGTAGACGAAGTCGCTGGCGCCGCCGC
>CALFXR010000042.1 GCA_937958475.1 uncultured Mesorhizobium sp.
GGGCGGCCGAGCGTCAGCGTGCCGGTCTTGTCGAAGACGACGGTGTCGACCTCCGACAGCCTTTCCAGCCCGGAACCGTCCTTGACCATGACGCCCTTCTCGAAGAGCCGGCGCGCGGCGACCACCTGGACGATCGGCACGGCGAGGCCGAGCGCGCAGGGGCAGGTGATGATCAGCACGGCGATGGCGATGGTGACGGCCCGGTGCCAGTCGCCGGAGGCGACCATCCAGCCGAGGAAGGTGACGAAGGCGGTGAGGTGGACGACGGGCGCATAGAGGGCGGAAGCGCGGTCGGCGATGCGCCGGTAGCGGGCGCGACCGCCTTCGGCCGCCTCCATCATGCGCACCATCTCGGCGAGGAAGGAATCCTTCGCCGCCGCGGTCGCGTTCAGCGTCATCGGACCGGTCAGGTTGAGCGTGCCCGCCTGGACGGCGTCGCCCGGGCGCACCTTGCGCGGATCGCTCTCGCCGGTGACCAGCGAGCAGTCGAGGTCGGAGGCGCCCTCGGTGACGACGGCGTCGACGGGAATCCGCTCGCCGGCGGCCACCAGCAGCACCATGCCCGGCTCGATCTCGGCGACGGGCAGGTAGTTGCGGGTGCCGTCGGGGGCGACCTGGGTGGCGCCGCGCGCCACGAGCCGGCTCAGGCCCTTGACGGCGACGCGGGCGCGCTCGCGCATGACATGGTCGAGGGTGCGGCCGATGAGGAGGAAGAAGAGCAGCATCACCGCGGCGTCGAAATAGGCGTGCGAGCCGTGGTTGATGGTCTCGTAGAGGCTCATGGCGTAGGCGAGCGACACGCCGATGGCGATCGGCACATCCATGTTCATGCGGCCGTGACGCAGGACGTTCCAGGCCGAGCGGAAGAAGATGCGCCCGGCGAAGGCGAGCGCCGGCAGGGCGATCAGGGCGGAAAGCCAGTGGAACAGGTCGCGCGTCGAATCCTCGGCGCCCGACCACACCGACACCGACAGCAGCATGATGTTGCCGGCGGCGAAGCCGGAGACGGCGACGGCGCGGATCAGTTCGGCGAGGCCTTCGTCCCTGCCCGCGGCCTCGAGGTCGAACAGGTGCGATTCGTAGCCGATTCCCTGCAGCGTCTCGACCAGCGGCGGCGGCGTGCCGCCCGCCCACTTCACCGTGACGCGCTTCGTCGACAGGTTGACGCGGGCGTTCTCGACGCCCTCGAGCTTGCACAATTCGCCCTCGATCGACTGGATGCAGGCGGCGCAATGCACGTCGGGCACGGCGAGGTCGGTCTGGTGGACGCCCTCGCCGACGTCGCGGCTGGCGAGCAGGATCTCGTCCTGCGAGGGGCCGGCGCGCCTGGCGCCGTCGACCTCGAGGGCGAGTTCGGTGCCGGGAGCGCAGCAGCTCATTTGAGGACGCCGTTGCTGACGACGATGCGGCGAACGTCGCGATAGGGCTTGGCGAGGCCGGCCTGGGCGTCGATTTCGATGATCCAGATGCCGTCGCGGACGGCCTCGGCCACGGCGAAGGTGCCGTCGGCCTCACGGACGAGCGTGACGGTGCGATCCTCGGCGTCGTAGGCCGGCCGGCGGAAACTGGCGACGACGCCTTCGGCCGGAACCACCGCGCCACCGGCATCGACGAGCCTGTAGGAGACGCGGCCGGCGCCGATCGCGAGTTCGCCCTTCCAGCCGAGCGCCGCCTGGACGCGGCCTTCCTCGGCCTTGCGGTTGAACTCCTGGCTGGCGACGTAGGAGTTCTTCACCACGAGGCCGGTCCAGCTGCGGTTCGCCGCCGTCGCCATCACCAGGTTGACGGCAATGACGACGCCGAAGAACGCCAGCATGATGACCAGCATGTGCCGTCCGGTGAACTTGCCACCACTCTCGGTCTGGGCGCTCATTTCGTCTTCCCCGGTGCGTTGAAGGTCGCGACGTACTCGTCGCGCTCGAAGCTGGCCTTGTCCTCGACGACGAACTTGAAGGTCTGCGCCTCGCCGTCGATGAACTCAGCCGGCTGGCGGACGAAGACCTTGATGGTCTTCAGCCGGTCCGGCTCGGCCTGGATCGCCACCGAGCGGTCCGCGGGCTGGTCGATGCCGGTGACGGTCATCTCGCCGCCGCGCAGGCCCTGCATGGTGACGATGATGGTGCGCGGCTCGGGGATCATGTTGAGCAGCTTGACGGTATAGCCGTTGCGGATCGAGCCGTCCGAGAGCGTCACGAACTGCGGGTTGCGGTCGTGCAGCACGTTGACCTCGAGCCGGTCGCGGGTGAGCAGCGCGTAGAGCAGCGCCAGGCCGGCGAGCGACCACGCCCCCATGTAGACGAAGGTGCGCGGGCGGAAGATCTTGCGGATGTGGAAATGCGCCAGACCGTGGGACATCTTGCCGTCGGCGCCGCGGACCTTGCGCGGATCGACGGTGCTGGTTCCGCCGGACGTGGCGATCGCCATGTTGGCGTTGTAGTCGTTCAGCGTGGCGTAGGAGATCAGGCCGCGCTCCCGTCCGACCTTGTCCATCACCGCGTCGCAGGCGTCGATGCACAGGGCGCAGGTGATGCATTCGAGCTGCTGGCCGTCGCGGATGTCGATGCCCATCGGGCACACCGCCACGCAGGCGTTGCAGTCGACGCAGTCGCCGACCGCCTGGCCGGCGGCGGCCGCCTTCTTGGCATGACGCGACCGCGGCTCGCCGCGCCAGTCGTTGTAGGTGACGGTGAGCGAGTGCTCGTCGAGCATCGCCGCCTGGATGCGCGGCCACGGGCACATGTAGATGCAGACCTGCTCGCGCATCAGCCCGCCGAATGTGTAGGTCGTCGCGGTGAGAACGGCGACGGTGATGTAGGCGACCGGCGCGGCGTTGCCCGTGGCAAAGTCGCGCAACAGCGACGGCGCGTCGGCGAAGTAGAAGATCCAGGCGCCGCCCGTGGCCACCGCGATGGCCAGCCAGATCGCGTGCTTGACGATGCGCTTGCCGATCTTGTTCGCCGTCCACGGTCCTGCATCGAGCTTCATGCGGGCGTTCCTGTCGCCCTCCACGGCCCGTTCGACGACGAGGAACAGGTCGACCCAGACCGTTTGCGGACAGGTGTAGCCGCACCAGGCGCGGCCGACCGTCGAGGTGATCAGGAACAGGCCGATGCCCGCCATGACGAGAAGGCCGGCGACGAAGTAGAATTCCTGCGGCCAGATCTCGATGGGGAAGAAGTAGAAGCGGCGGTTGGCGAGGTCGATCAGCACCGCCTGGTCGGGTGCATAGGGACCGCGGTCCCAGCGCAGCCAGGGCGTCAGGTAATAGATGCCCAGCGTGATCGCCATGACCAGCCACTTGAAGCGGCGGAAATTGCCGGATGCGCGCTTCGGGAAGATCTTCTTGCGTGCCGCATAGAGCGGCTGGCGTACCTTGGCCGAGTTGACGGCCTCTGCATCCAGCCTTTCGACTTCCGCGTCGTTCAGCATCATGGTCTCCGGCAGGTTCCACTCGGCTCAGCAAAGCGACGGATGGCGGGGGGCCTTGGCGTCGGAGATTGCATTGCCGCCTCTTGGTGCAGGAATCGCCAGCGCATCGCGTTGATTCAGGTCAAACACCGAGGTCACGCCTTTTTTACCGGCGGGGTCGGAAGCTGTCGATGCGACCAAATGCAGAAGGCCCGGCATTGCTGCCGGGCCTTTGCGCTGAGCGGGTTGAGGGTGGGAAAAAGCTTCGACCCCCCGGCAAAAGCCTATTCCCCGCCGCCCAGCGAATGGACGTAAATCGCCAGTTCCTTGACCTTGGTGTCGCCCAGGCGTCCGCCCCAGGCGGGCATCACGCCGTGCTTGGGCGCCTTGACCTGCGCAGCGATCGCCGATTCGCCTTCGCCGCGGAGCCAGATGGCATCCGTCAGGTTGGGCGCGCCGAGTTCGCGGTTGCCCTTGCCGTCGTCGCCGTGGCAGGCCGCGCAGTTGTCGGTGAAGACGGTCTTGCCCGGCTCGACCATCGCCTGGTCGGCGACGGCGCCGCCCGAGAGACTGGCGACGTAGGCGCTGACCTGTGCGATCTGCGTGGCGTCGATGATCTCGCCAAAAGCAGGCATGTCGGAGATGCGGGTGTCGCCATCTTCGGCGAAGCGGATGCCGTGCGTGACCGTCTGGTAGATCTGGTCGATGCTGCCGCCCCAGACCCAGTCGTCGTCGTTGAGGTTCGGATAACCGACCGACCCTTGCGCGCCCGAACCGTGGCACTGGACGCAGTTCACCTTGAAGGCGGCAGCGCCGGCGGCGATGGCGAACTGCCGCAGCGTGTCGTCCTTGATGATCTCGTCCACCGACTTGGCGGCCACCGCCTCGACATACTGGCCCTTGGCGGCTTCGGCGGCCACCAGTTCGGCCTTGACGTCGGCGCGGCTGGAGTAGCCGAGCAGGCCCGTGGTCGCCGACGACAGCATCGGCCACGCCGGGTAGGCGACGGTGTAGGCCAGCGCCCAGACGATGGTGATGTAGAAGGTCCACACCCACCAGCGCGGGAGCGGATTGTTCAGTTCGCGGATACCGTCCCACTCGTGGCCGGTCGTGGCGACGCCTGTCGCCTCATCGATGTGCTTCTCGGTCATGACTCAGTCTTCCTTGAGCGGGATTTGGGCCGCATCGTCGGCGATCTTGCGACTGCCGGGGCGGAACGCGAAGAGCACGACGCCGACGAAGAAGAGAGCCATGAACAGCAGTCCCCAGCTGTCGGCGAAGTGGCGCATTGCGGTGTAGGTTTCCATCGCGCCCTCCTCAGCGATAGCCGGCGGCTTCGTCGTAGGTCGAGAAATCGACCAGCGTGCCGAGCATCTGCAGGTAGGCGACCAGCGCGTCCATTTCCGTCAGCCGCGCCGGATCGCCGTCGAAGGCGCCGAGCTTGGCCTTCGGGTAGCGGGCCTCGACGCCGGACGTGTCGGCGTTCGGGTCGGCCTGCGCCTTCATGTCGGCCTCGGCGTTGGCGATCATCTCCTCGGTGTAGGGCACGCCGAGCATGGACTGCGCCGACAGATGCGTGGCGAAATCCTTCACGCTCAGCTCGTTGTTCAGCAGGAACGAGTAGCTGGGCATGATCGATTCCGGCACGACCGAGCGCGGCTCGATCAGGTGCTGGACGTGCCACTCGTTGGAGTAGCGGTCGCCGACGCGGGCGAGGTCGGGGCCGGATCGCTTCGACCCCCACTGGAACGGATGGTCGTACATCGATTCCGCCGCCAGGCTGTAGTGGCCGTAGCGCTCGACCTCGTCGCGGAAGGGCCGGATCATCTGCGAGTGGCAGACGTAGCACCCTTCACGGATGTAGATGTCGCGCCCGGCGAGTTCCAGCGGCGAGTAGGGCCGCATTCCCTCAACCTTCTCGATGGTGTTCTCGAGGTAGAAAAGGGGTGCGATCTCGACGATGCCGCCGACGGTGACGACCAGGAAGGAAGCCGCCAGCAGAAGCGTGGCGTTCTTCTCCAGGACTTGGTGTTTATCCATCAAAGCCATGTTTGCGCTTCCTTACTCGGCAGCCTGCAGGGCGGGGGCGGCGCCGGGCATCGGCTCCTCCTCGCGCTGATAGCCAAGGATTGTCATCGTGATGTTCCAGGCCATGACCAGGGCGCCGGTCAGGTAGAGCAGACCGCCCAGGGCACGCAGGACATAGTAGGGATGCATGGCCGCGACGGTTTCGGCGAACGAATAGACCAGGAAGCCCTGCTCGTCGTACTCGCGCCACATCAGGCCCTGCATGATGCCCGAGACCCACATCACCGCCGCGTAGACGACGATGCCGAGGGTGGCGAGCCAGAAGTGCCAGGTGACCAGCCGCAGCGAATAGAGGCGCTGACGGTTCCACAGCTTCGGCACCATGTAGTAGAGCGCGCCGAACGAGATCATGCCAACCCAGCCGAGAGCGCCCGAGTGGACGTGGCCGATGGTCCAGTCCGTGTAGTGCGACAGCGAGTTGACCGCCTTGATCGACATCATCGGGCCTTCGAAGGTCGACATGCCGTAGAAGGCGATGGCGAGAACCATCATGCGGATGATCGGGTCGGTGCGGATCTTGTCCCAGGCGCCCGAGAGCGTCATCAGGCCGTTGATCATGCCGCCCCAGGAG
>CALFXR010000043.1 GCA_937958475.1 uncultured Mesorhizobium sp.
TTCAACAAGACGTCGTCTTCGAACACGCTGTTCGGCTTCGCCGCCGCCGCCGCCCTTTCGGGCGACGCGGTCGGGTACATCCTGCTCGGCGACACGCTGTAAGGCCTGCCGCCGTGACGAACTTCGCCGACCTCGCCGGGATCGTCCGCTCGACGCTGGACGCGGTCCATGGCGAGGTCGCGCGACTGAAGCCGCGCGACCGGATGGCCGGGCCGCACGGCGCCAACGTTCCTTCGCTCGACCGGGTGGAGACCGACATCGACGCCTGTTTCTGGCGGGATACCGAATTCGAGGCGCGCCGCCGGGCGCAGCCGATGGTCGGGATGACCGGACAGCGCATGGCCAGCCGCTCGCCGGAGATCTACGCATCGACCGGGCATGCCGGGCCGTTCGCCGTCGGCGACCACCTGGCGCGGCCGAAGACGGGCGAACTCTTCGAGATCGTCTCCCGCGATCCGGACGATGTCGGCAACACCATCCTCGGCCTCGCCGCGATCAAGGGGACCTGATGCTCTCCGCCGAAGCCGCCCGCCTCGCCGCGCTCGAGGTGCTCTGCCCAACCGCCGCGCTGCGCGGCGGCGACGACTTTCCGACGCTCGCCGGTGCGAGGGTGCTCGATTCGCGCCTGCCCGGCATCGACGACCTCGACCAGGAGGCGAAATTCACGCCGGTGCTGGCGCTGTTCTCGACGGACAGCACCGTGCAGCCGCGAGGTGCGGCGGCCGACATGGCCGACACGGACAGCCGCGCGGTGCTGGAGATCGTCGCCGAACTGGCGGTGGCGGCGAAGGACGAGGATGGGACGTTCTTCGCCGACGCCATGGCCGCCGACGACTGGGATGCTCGCCTTGTGCTCGCGGCGCTGTGCGCCCAGGTGCGGCGGCTGCTTTCCTACGACGAGCGCGGGCGGCTGTTCCGCCGCTTCGTGCGCCAGGTCGAGCGGGTGACCGAGGAGACCTTCGCCATCCCGCAACTCGGCGCGCGCTGGCACCGCGTGACCATGCGCTTCGACCTTTCGCTGCCGGACGACGAATTCACCGACGACGGCGGACTGCCGGAGCCGCTGAAGACCCTGGCCGGGCTCTTGCCCGAGGGGTCGCCGGCGGCGGAGAGGCTGGCGAGCCTCGCCGCGCATTTCGCCACGGTCGTGCGCACGCCGCTCGAAGACGTCCGCTTCGACGAGACCGCCGGCACGGCCGGCCTCGTCGCCGAGATGGAGACATGACCATGACGGGTATCCGCATCTTTGTCCCGGCGCGGCCTGGCCTCGCGATCCCGATGCCCGACCGCGACAACCGGCCGCTGCCCGCGGACGGCGCCGCACTCGACCTGTCGCGTCCCTACTACCGCAGGCTTCTCGACGACGGGGACATCGTCGAGATCGAAACCGAAACCCCGCCGGCCGCCTCGAAGGGCCGCCGCACAAAGAAGTGAGGCCAGATCGATGTTCAACCAGATCCCCGGAAACCTGATCGCGCCGATCGTCGCCTTCGAGGTGAACTCGGGCGGCCAGTTCGAAAACCGCTCGCGGCTGCTCCTGGTCGGGCACGCCAATTCTGGCGCGACGATCACGGCGAACACGCCGACGCCATGCCCGTCCATCGCCGAGGGGCGGCGGCTGGCCGGCGCCGGATCGATGCTCGACGACATGGTGCGCATGGCGCGGGCCAACGCGCCGGCGCAGGAAATCTGGATCATGGCCGTGCCCGAGACCGGAACCAAGGGCAGCCGGACGATCACCATCAATCCGGCGCCTTCGGCCGGACAGGCGGCGGTGCAGATCGCCGGCGAGATGGTGGCGTTCACCGTGGCATCCGGCGACACGGTCACCAATGTCGCGACCGCGCTCGCCGCGGCGGCCAACGCCTATTTCAACCGCCTGACCGGCGCCAGCCTGCCCTACACGGCGACCTCTTCGTCCGGCGTGGTGACGCTGACGCCGCGCCATGCCGGCGCGCTGATGAACGGCATCGACATCAACGTGCCCGTGCTCGCCGGCGACAACGTGCTGACCGGCAATGCGGCGATCGCGGCGGCGACTTCCGGCTCCGGCTCGCCCGACCTGACCGCCGGCCTGGCGGCGCTCGGCGACGACGAGTTCGACTGGATCGTGTCGCCCTTCTCGGATTCGACCAATGTCGGCCGCTACGAGACGCTGCTCTCCGACACGTCCGGCCGCTGGGCGTGGAACCGGCAGATCTACGGACACGTGTTCTACCCGATGGCCGACACGATCGGGAACCTGACGACGCACGGGCTGTCGAAGGACAGTCGGCACATCTCGTGCATTCCGGTCGTCGCCTCGTCGAACGCGCCGCAGCCGGTGTGGCAGTGGGCGGCGGCGATCGCGGCGCGGATCGCGCCCTGGCTTTCGGATGGGGCGACCGGCAACGTGTCGCGCAACCAGACCGGCCTCGTCGTGCAGGGGCTGCTCGCCCCGCGCGACCGGGCCGGCTGGCTCGACTATGCGACGCGCGACGCCTTCCTCGGCTCCGGCCTGTCGACGTGGAAGGTCAACACCGGCGGCGACGTCGTCGTCGACAAGGTGATCACCATGTCGCGGACCTTCAACGACGTGCCCGACACGACCTTCCGCGACATCCAGAAGATCGGCCAGCTGGTCTATGCGCTGCGACGCTTCCGCACCGACCTGACCGTCGAGCACGGGCAGAAGGCGATCGCCGACGACAATCCGGCGAACCTGGCGTCGATCTCGACGCCGGCCGACATCAAGGCGACGTTCATGCACTCCTATACCCGCATGGTGAACACCGGCGTGCTGGAGAATGCCGGACGCGCCGCCGACCTGATCACGGTCTCGCGCAACGCCGACAACCCGAACCGCGTCGACATCATGGCGCCGCTCGACATGGTCAACCCGCTCGACATCATCGCGGCCAACGCGCTGGTCTACTCGCAGTTCGACGCCGCCTGACGCCGCCGGCGCCGGGCTCGACCTTTCCTCAAAGCACCAGACAGGAGCACACCATGGCCGGCAAGGATTTCGGCGGAAACATGAAGTTCCGCGACAGCGCGGGACGCAACGTCTCGCTGCGCGGCACCTTCACCGTCTTTCCCGCGACGTCGTCGATCGAGGGAATCACCAACCAGGACGGGTCGGCGGATCGCATCGCCACGCCTTCGGCGCCGCGCGCCGAGATCGCCTTCGCCGACAAGGGCGTCGACCTCGCTTTACTGATGGGCGACGAACGCCGCGACGTCACCATCGTCGAGGAATTCACCGGGGCGGTGCACCTGTTCACGGAGGCCTTCTATACCGGGTCTCCGTCGACCAACCGGCTGACCGGCGAGGTCACCGGCGTCGGCATCATGGGCTCCAGCTATCGCAAGATCGCCTGACCATGGCCGACCGCACGATCACGCTGTCGCGGATCTACGCCGAAACCGGGCGCCCGGTCTCGGCGCTCGCCTTCCGCTGTCCGCGCTGGGCCGACTACATCGAGTTCGGCGAAATCCAGGAGTGGCAGCCGGTGGGCGGCGAGACCGGCGGCGATGGCCGCCGCCTGATGCTGGTGCGTTATCCGGACGTGGTGGCGAAATATGCCGAGCGATGCCTGAAGGCGCCGGCGACGGCGGCCGACCTCGCCGTGCTCGATCTGTCCGACGCGATGGCGGTGACGAAGGCGATCGAGGATTTTTTTCTCGAAGCCCGAGCTTCCGGCGCGACGCCGACCGGCTCCTCTGGCGGTTCGGGAAAAGCTTCGGAGACGTCGGGCGGCTGAGCTTCGACCGGATCGTGACCTACGCGGCGCGCGCCGCGAAGTGGGAGGGCGGCCATGTCTAACCGGGTGATCGAAGCCATTCTCCGCCTTTCGGCGAAGCTCGGAAACATGGATGCCTTCAAGAAGGTGTCCGACAATCTCGCCCGGGTCGACAACCAGGCGAAGGCCTACAACCGGACGAACTCTCTGATGGTGAAGGGGCTCGACAGGATGCTCGCCTATGCGGCGCCGGCTGCAATCGCGGCGATGGGCGTGACGTCGGCGAAGGCATTCGCGCAGATCGAGCGTCGCATGGAGCGCATCGGCATCACGGCCGAGGCCAGCGCCGAAAAGACGACGGCCGCCTACGGGCGCGTCAAGGAAATCGCCGACGATCTCAAGGTGCCGATCGACAGCGTGCTCGAGGGGCTGGAGAGCCTGGTGGCGTCGGGAAAGAGCCTCGACGAGGCGCTGGCCTTCCTGCCGTCCGTCGCCGGCACGGCGCATGCGGCGGATGCCGCCTTCGGCGACATGGCGACGACGGCCGACGCCATCGGCAGTTCGCTCGGCATCGCAGCGAACCGGATGGAGGAAGCCTTCGACATCATCGCCAAAGGCGGCAAGGCGGGAAAGTTCGAACTGAAGGACATGGCCGCCGAGCTGCCGTCGCTGGCGCCGGCCTTCGCCGCCCTCGGCTATCGCGGCGAAGAAGGCCTGAAGCGCCTGACGGCCGCGCTCCAGACGGTGCGGCTGGAAACGGGTTCGTCCAGCGAGGCGGCGACGTCGTTCATGGACGTGCTGACGAAGATGGAATCGGAGACCGTGTCGAACAACTTCAAGAAGTTCGGCGTCGACATCCGCAGCGAGATGGCGAAGGCGCGCAAGGCCGGCGAGGATACGCTCGAGGCGTTCATCCGCCTGTCGACAAAAGCAGTGAAGGGCGACCTGTCGAAACTGCCCCAGCTGTTCACCGACAAGCAGATGCTGATCGGCATGCGGGCGCTGATGAACCATACGCAAGAGTTCGCGGGTTTCATGAAGGAACTCGGCGATGCGGCCGGTACGGTGAGGACCGACCTCAAGCGCCTCGCCGATGACGCGCAGGGCGATTTCGACCGGCTGAAGAATTCGTGGGATAGGCTGCAGCAGTCGATCGGCAAGGCCGTCGTGCAAGGCGGCGGCGCCGCGGCAATGGATGCCGCCGCCGCGGCATTGGATGCGAAGGCCGAAGCCGGAGAGCGAAGCGATGCGGCGTGGAAGACCATCCAGAAAGAAGGCTTCGACATTCGCCGGGCGCTCGGTCTGAGCAGCGTCGCCGAGGCGCAGGCGCTGGCCGACGAGATGATGCGCAGGGGTGGCTACGTCAGCGCCGAAAACAGGGCGCGGCAGCACGCCATGGCGGCCTATGCCGACTACGGCAGATCGAGGGCTGCGGCGGTCGAAACCGTGACGCCGCCGCTGCCGCGCGGTAAGGGCGGCCTGCCCCTGACCGGCCCAGCGGTGCCGTCCCGACCGGTTGGCGGCGGCGACTTCGGCCCGTCTCTCTCCTACCAGTATTCGACCTACGGCCGCGCCGCCGAACAGGCGCGGCGGACGACGAGCGGCACGCTGAATGCCGACGAATGGGGCCGCCCGCGCGAAATCGACGGCGACGCGCTGCGCAGCAAGATCGACGACGCGCTCTCGTCGGGCGGCGAGAAGGCGGGATCTTCGATCGAGGGCGCCATGACGGCGGGCGGCGAAAAGGCGGGCTCGGCGTTCAAGCAGCTGATGGACAGCGCCGCACAGTCGTTCGGCGAAGCGGCGGCGCGGTCGTTCAACTCGAGTGTGCGCGTTCCCTCCGGCGGCGGCGTCAACGCCAATGTCGGCAGGACAGGGCAGGGCGGCGGGGATCTCTGAGATGCGCGACTGGCTGAAGGCGTTCCGGCCGGCGTCGTTCCGCGGCGTGCCGTTCCGCGTCGACCTCGAGTCGATCGCAGGCGCGCGGCGCCTGTCGATATCGCCGATCGCCTATGCCGAGACCAGCGTGATCGAGGACATGGGCCGCGATCCGCAGCGCTTCTCGCTCGCCGCCTATGTCGTCGGCGACGCGGCGGACGCGGACGCGCTGGCGCTCGCCGCGGCGCTGGAGCGCAAGGGGGCTGGCACGCTGGTCCTGCCGATGCGCGGCGCGCTGCCGGCGCGCGTCGAGGGCTGGTCGCTCGACCGGATGAAGGACGGCGCCGGCTATGTGCGCTTCAGGATCGACTTCGTCGAGGAGGGGCTGGCGGCGGTGCCGTTCCTGCCGTCCTTCGCCGCCGCTTCGCTCGCCGCGCTCCTGGCGCAGGGCGCGGGGGTCCTCGCCGAAGGGATCGCCGCGGCGCTGCGCGCCGGCGGGCGCCCGGCGAT
>CALFXR010000044.1 GCA_937958475.1 uncultured Mesorhizobium sp.
GCGGCGCCGGTACAGATGACCGCGGCTTCTGCACCGCGAGTGGCCCGGCGGCGAACAGTTCCGGGTGTTTCACCACCTCCGGCGCGCAGCGCTCGGAGGCCAGAGCAGCCCACTCGTCCGTCGTCATGCGCGACAGGCCGAGATAGTCGGCGAGCGCGTCGTTGTAGACCGTGCAGTCGAGGAAGTGGTTTTCCTCGCCGCTGCGCACCTTCCACACCCGCCGCACCCGGCCGCGATAGTTTTCGCTGGCGAGGTATTCGGCCGTGATCTGGCGGAAATAGACCTCGTCGAGCCACGTGCCGAAATGGCAGTAGCCGGGCGGGTCCTTCTCCTGGCCGGCCTTCACGCCTTCCTTGCGCAGGTCGTCGTAGTGGGCGCCCTTCAGCGGCCAGGTTCCGACCGGCCACAACTGCACGCCCTTGCGGATCCGCTTGCCGTTGAAGTCGATGTCTTGCGCCGTCGGCAGGCCGAGTGCCGGTTTCGACCAGCCGTCGCGGCCGTCCAGCGCGAACGCGCCGGTGCGCCCTCGGCACCACGTGTAGACGACATGGGTGCGGAAGCCGGAATCGACGCCGAAGGCGTCCACCTTCCGCGTTCCGCCATAGGCGTCCGGCCATGCGCGATCGTGCACCCGGGCCAGATCGAGGAAGGCGCCGGAATGCGGATCGTTGGTCTCGCCTTCGATGATCCCGGCGTCGACCACCCACTTCTGCCGATCGGGCCCATAGGCCTTCACCTCCCAGTAGATGCCGCGCATCTGCACGTCGGCGGACCCGGTGAGGATCAGGCCGAGCGGCGGGATGTGGCCGCGCACGATGTCGTGCTCGCGCCGTTCCATCAGCTTGACGTGGTCTGGCGCGTCGCCACGCACCTCGTAGGGCAGGCCGAGCCAGAGATTGTAGAACGCCTTCAGCTTCAGCGGGTCGCCCGCCGCCTCGACGAACTTGCGCGCGACCTCGTCCCACGGCACCAGCGGCGACGACATCGCGTCGAAATGATAGCTCGGCCGCCGGCCGGGCTCGGCAACCGTGGCGATGTAGCGGCCGGTCCGGTAGACCGCGTTCTTCTGATGGCCTTCGATGATCGTTCCGCAGCACGGCGTCACGTAGTGCGCCTGGTAGGGCGCCGCCTCGTTGAAGCGGAACTGCGTGCGGTCGAACTCGAAGACGAAGCGCTCGCCGCAGCCGGGGCATGCGACGTGCCAGCGCCGCTGGTCCCCGGCGAGGTATGCCGCCTCGATCGGCGAAGCGCCCTTGATCGTCGGCGTCGATATCTTCAGGCGCTTCCAGTCGCCGGTCGACAGGAACGAAATCTGCCGGGCCTCGACCATCTCGATCGGGTCGCCCTGCCCGTCCAGATCCTCCGGATATTCGTCGATCTCGTCGAGGAACGCCTTCTTGATCGTCTTCGACCGGAGGTCCGCCGCCGAGCTGGCGATCGCCAGCGTCAGCGAGCCGCCCGCATATTGCTTCGACGTCGCAGTCGAGCCTTCCGCCGAGCGCGACGTGCCGCCACGCACCTTGTCTCGCAGCACCGGCGATGCATCGATCGACGGCTGCAGCTTCTCCCGGTTGAAGTCGGACAGCGCGCCCGACGTCGGCTGCACGATCATCATGCGGCACGGGTCGCGATCGATCGAGTGGCCGGCCAGGATGATCAGTCCCGTGGTGAATCCGGTCTGTGCCGACTTCATCACCGCCAGTTCGTTGACCGCCGAATCGGGGCCGAGCGCATCGACGATCTCGACGATGTGCAGCGCCAGGTCCGGCGCCCAATAGTCGTTTGCTCGCGGCCCGTCCGGCAGCACGAGGTTCTGCGCCGCCCAGGCCGACGGCGGCAGCGGCGCCGGCGGCGCGATGATGGCCGCCAGCGCGCCGGCGATCACCGCCAGCGCCGAACGCGAATGGACGATTTTCATTCGGTCTCCGTCTCGATCGGGCCGGCCTTTTCGGCAGCCTCTCCGTCGGCGGCGAGTGCGGCGAGCGACGCCGCGAAGGTCTCGCGGAAGCGCACACCGATTTCTTTCAGCACGCGGCGGGCGCCGGCGACGCCGTCCTTCGACACTGCGGTGGCGATGTCGTCGGCGTAGCGCGCTAGCCCGTCGGCATCGCGTGCGAGGGCGATCCCGATCGCCGTCACCGCGGTCTCGACGCCGTGCTCGCCCCCGATCGGCAGCACCAGGCGCTGCCGCTCGGCGAGGTCCAGTGCCTTCAGCCTGGCCTCGTACTGCGCCCGTTCGGTCTGCGCCGCGGCGAGCGTGCCGGGCATGCGCGACGATTCGCGGCCTTTTCCTTCGTCCCCCGGGCTGCCAGCCGGCCAGCTCATGTCCGCCGCGCCGTCTTCCGGGCGACGTCCGCCGCGCCGTGCCCGCACCGTTTCGGCCGCGAGCGCCTTCACCGCGTCGCCGACCTCGCCGATTGCCCTGTCGAACGACGCCAGCTCGACCAGCCGCGAGCTGCCTTCGGCGCGCGTCTCGATCCGCCGCTCGGCGGCGAGGCGATTGACGCGCTTGGTGATCGCCGCCCGCGACACGCCGCGGCGGCGCGCCAGTTCGGCGTACGTCACCCAGACGCCGCCCGTGACGGCTTCGGCCGGGCTCATGCTGTCCATCGTCTCGCGTTTACCGTTAACCCGACCGCCCGGCGTTAACCCCGTTAACCCAGTTTTCCGGCAGCCTCACTAGCGCCACCCCGGGCTCGCCCCGGCCCGTTGGGGAGGGGGGGCGGGGAAGGACCCGTCGGCCTGCCCCGCGGTCGAGGTCGCGACCGCGGGGTCACCGCGGCAGGAGATTGCCGATCTCGTGAAGCACGCGCGGCGCCATCGCCTCGTCCATCACCTCGGCGAGCACGGCGAGGTAGACCTGATCGTTGTTGGTCACGTCGTGCGCAGGGTTCGGGCCGAACAGTTCGCGGATCGGCAGCCTGTCCGGCCCGGTCCGCATCATCACGCCGACGTGCCCCGATTTCATCTTTGCGATGAAGGCGTGCCGGTAGGAGCCGCGCAGCCTGACCCGCACGCCCTTCGACGTCTGCGTCGCGCCGAGTTTGAAGAGCGGTATCCAGTCCGACCTTATGACCACGTCGGCGGTGTTGCCACCAGCATTGAACCGCGCCGTCGTCTTCTCGCGGATGACCGACTGCGGCAGGTCGAGCCGCGGCGCGGCGCGCTTGACGTAGCGCGTGCGCGCCATCTCGACGACGCGGCGCCCCGCCCTGGCGAAGGCCTTGGCCCTGATCTCGCCGGGCAGCTTGCGGATCGCCCGCGACAGGGCGAGGTATTCCTCGGCATTTGCGATGATCACGCCATCACCCCCGAGAAACGGCGAAACCCGCCTCGTTGCCGAAGCGGGTTCCGTATGGGCTTTTTATCCGTGACAAGTGATGCGCCAAATCATGGTCGCATGTCAACGGCGGGCTCGCCCTCGTCGGCCAAACGCCTCAGATTGGCGAACCAGCGCGGAAAACGGGCACGGAACGCATCCCGCCGCGCGGCATTTGCCTCTTCCTTCAGATGACGCTCGATGACGAGATCGGGCAGAATGCGCGCCGTGGCGGGCCGATCGATCCATGGCGCCGGCGGAACCGTGCTGGGAAGCAGCTCGACCGTCTCCAGCTTCCCGGTCAGGTCGGCGTGCACCATCTCCAGCGCCGACAGCCAGATCTCGTGCTCGGCGCGAGCGATGATCGTCGGCACCGGATCGGGATCGAGATAGGTCTTCCGATAGGCGTCCGGCATCGGCCGGCGCTGGCGCGAGTTCCATCCGTTCTGCTCGACCGTCCTCGCCTCGGTGCGGTCGCTGCCGTCCGGCCATGCGCCGACGACGACGTCGACGGTCCTTTCGACGAACCATTTCGCCTCGCCGTTCCCGTGCGCCTCGAAGCGCTCGGCAACGCCGCAAAGCTCCATCGCATCGAGCCGCGGGCCAAGCACGGCGGCACGGATCACCAGGTGCGACGGCCTGATCCGCAGCACCTGCCGTCCGCCATCGGTCCTGGTCATGCGCCGCCAGGCCGCGCTGACGGCCATGGCGCCAAGCCCGCCGAAGCCGTCGAGTTCCGGCGCCGGGCGCCAGTCCTCGGGCAGCTCCAGTTCGGCCTCGTCGAGCCCGGCCACGGCGTCGGCGATGGCGATCGCGTCGGGCGACGGCCAGCGGTCGGCGGCGAAGTCGGGCACGACGCCGTAGCGGTTGACGCCGTAGAGGTCGACCAGCGACAGAAGCTCGGCGTAGCGGCCGGTCCTGTCCCACCCCCCGGCCATCGGTAGCGGCCCGTCGGCGCGCGGAACCTTCGGCAGTTCTTCGCAGAACGCCCATGCGATCGCTGCCTCGACCGGCCCGACGCGTTTTCCTGCGCCATTGCGTCGCAATCCGCAGCTGGTCGCGCCGTCGTGGCGGCCGCTCGCGGACGACATCGTCCCCAAAATCGCGTTTCCTTCCCCGTTTTTCATTTCCTTCCCCATTCTTCCGAAAGCCAAGTCATTGATAAATCGAACGAAACAGGAAAGACGGGGACGATGGGGACGGTAGGGAAGGTAATCGGCGTATAACGCATATGAGAAGCCATGTCCTTCTTCCCTTTCCCTTCACGGCACGTCTCATCACGTGACGCGAGAATTATCGTCCCCACCGTCCCCACCGTCCGAAGTCTTTGATTTCCAACACCCTTTCGCGGGGATGATCCTGCCGCGCCATGTCGGCATCGTCCCCACCGTCCCCCGCCAGCCGACCGATCTCGGCGGCGGCGGGCATCGGTGCGCGCGGCATCTTCCCTCGCTGCGCAACGCCGTGACAAGGGGAAAAGGGCGGACCGCTCATGTCAGATCGAGTTCCTTGCGCACATCGAACCTGACCCGTCGCCCGATGAACAGGATATGCCCGCCGGTCTTTCGTCGCCGGATGCCGGTGGCGCTCATCTGCCGGCCGAACATCACCATGGTGAAGTGCGGCGCCTTGTTCTGCGTCGCCCATCGCGAATAGAGCCGGTAGAGTTCACCGGCGCTGATCTGCGCCGCGCTGTCCTCTTCCGTGCATTCCTCAAGGAAATCATTGAGATAGCCGACGAGATCAGGCGCCTGCCGCTGTCCGCCGTCGCCGTCCTCCTCCACCGCTGGCAGGCCGAGCCGCGCCCACATCTCGCGCGCCGCCTTGCGCCCGTGCGCCAGCCGCGCCTCCTTCACCAGCTTCAGCTTCTCGCTGATCTCTTCCCAGTCCCAGTCGGTCGCGTAGCGCCCGGTCCGGCGGATCGACGGCAGCACCTCGTGGAACACCCATCGGCGGAAGCGCTCGGCCTCCGGCTTGGTCGACGAGAAGATCAGCCGGTAGACGCCAGGCTCATTGACCGCGACGGCGAGCTTGTCGTCGCGAACGGGGTCGGTAGTACCGACCCCGTTCCTCCGCTCGTCGTCCGCCAGCCGGGCCAGCGCGTCGTTGTGATTGGCGATGCCAAGACACCGGCAAACGTCCTTGCCGATGAACCACGGCTCCCCGTCGATCTCGACCGTGCGCACGGGCACGTCCTCGAAGTCGAATGTCGCGATCGCGTTCATGCTGTGTCCCCGTGGTTGTCGTGAAGATCTTTCCGTCAGGCATGAGCCGTCCACTGCACCGCCATCGCCGCCGCGATGCCGTCGAAAAAGCGTGACCGCTCCTTCCACCGGTCTGGCGACGGCGGCATGCGGAAGACGCGCTGTTCCCGCCCGTCGACGATCTTCGTCGGCGCGAGCGGCGGCAGGTTCTTCAGCCACAGGCACGTCCGCTTGCTCTCCGGATGGCCGAACTGCCACGGCTGCACCGATTGCGCCGGAGGCCGGTAGTTGCGGATCAGCGCCTTGGCATGGCGATGCATGACCGGGTTCTCGACGGCGATCCGTTCGATCGGCGCATTCCAGAAGTCCGAAAACAGGGCGGCGCCGTCTTCGAGTTCGCGCCAGACATCATCGCGCGTGCGCCCGGGCGGCGGCACCGACAGCCATCGAACGCCGCTGTTGCACAGCCGCGTGCACGGCGGATGCGCGACGATCAGCAGGTCCCATCCGTCATTGAGGATCTCGCGCGCATCGCCGACGATATGGTGATTGCTGCCGTCTTCTGCCGGCAGAAGGTCGCAGGACCATGCGTCATGGCCGAGTGCCGCGAACGCCCGCCGCACGGTCCCGGAAAACTCGCAGGCGACGAGGACGCGCATCGGGACTGCCACCTGATTCCGGATCATCACCCCTCGCCTCCCTGGCGCATCCATTCGGCGCGGATGCGGATGCCGCGATAGACGGTAGCGCCGTGGCTCTTGGCCTTCTGGAACTGGCGCATGCCGCCGGCGCCGTCTTCCCAGCTGCGCCCGGAGGCCTTGGCGAAGCGCTTCTCGAAAGTCGAGCGGTTGAACTTGAACACCCCCTCGGCGTCGGCGAAGCGTTCGTAGGCCATGAACAGGTCGAGCGGTTTCTCGGTCGACTCCGGCTCGCCCGTCACCACGCAGGCGACGCGGATGAATGTGCCGATCGGGTCGCTCTCCTCGCGATATTCCTGGCTGGCGGCCTTCACCGCCTCGGGGACCGACAGGCCCTCGTTCAGATATTCGATGGCGCCATCGACCATCCAGGCGAACACCGCGTCGGCTTCGCGGCGCAGCTTCGACGGCAGCATGCGGTCGACCTGGTCCTTCGGGATCTGCACGTCCCACGGCACCAGGAGCACGCGCCGCCAGATGCCGTCGCTGTCGTCGTCGATGCGCGGCTTGTGGTTGCCCGACAGAACGATCTTGAACTGCGGATCGACCTCGAAGAAATCCTTGTGCAGGCGGCGCACGGGGATCTTCTCGCCGCCGGTGAGCAGCTTGATCAGCGCGTCCTTCAGCTTCACCCCGGCCTCGGGTTCCGATGCCGCGACCAGCCGGGCGCCGGGTAGGCGGGCCAGGTCCGGCGTCGCCTCGCCGCCGCCGCGCTTCTGCTCGCCCGAGAAGCTGTCGATCGACAGCGTCACCGCATAGTCGTCGAGCACGTGGCAGATCAGGTCCATGAAGGTCGACTTGCCGTTGCGCCCGGCACCGTGGAAGAACATCATCGCCTGCTCGATGGTCAGCCCGGTCAGGCAGTAACCGAAGAAGCGCTTCAGGAAGGCGCGGATCTCCGGATCGGGTTGCACCTTGTGCAGGAAGCGGCGGAACTCCGGCGCCCCGGCCGCGCCGCCTTCCACCCATGTCACGGGCGCCAGCTTGGTGATCATGTCGTCCTGCCGGTGCGGGCGGATCGCGGCGCACCAGCGAAAGCGCGGATCGTCCGGGTCGCTCTCCTCGTCCTCCTCCTGGACGAAGTCGATCGTGCCGCTCATGCAGTTCACCGACCAGCGCAGCGTGTTCAGCTCCTGCACCGTGCGCAGCACGTAGGGCTTCATCTCCGTCATCATGTTGGAGAGCTTCGACGATCCCGCCGTCGACTTGGCGTGGCGCGCCCGGCTCTTCTTGCGGTCGGCGATGGTCTCGCGCACCCGTGCCGCCTCGGCGACCGTCGCCGAAAGCGCCGCGCGCTCGGCCTTCTGCTCGGGCGTCCATCCGCCGTCCGGCTGGCTCATGCGCTCGAAGGCCGCCCTCGCGACCTCGCCGGCCTCGATCTTCTCGCGTTCCTTCGGCCGGGCGCCGAGCGCGACGATCTCGTCGCGGACGGCGACGGCCGCCTCATGCGCCAGCCGGCGGATGCGGGCGTCGTCCTCGTCCTCCTTCCATCGCATGCCGTCGAAGACGTGCCAGCCGATGTTGGCGACCGAGATGGCGATGTGCGAGGTGGCACCGTGGTGCTCGACGGCGAGGTCGCCGCAGCGGCGGCGCATGCGCCTGCCGTTGCCGATGTCGGTCTCGGCCTCCGCGGCGCAGGCCTCGATCAGCCGGAGCGCCGCCTCCCCCGCCTGATCGCCTGCGATCTCACCTGCCGGACCGGCCGGCCTGTCGGGTCCGCCGGTCACGATTGCCCGCCCTCGTCGTCGAGCACGATGCCGTGGTCGCATGGATGATGGCCGAGCACGGCCCAAAGGCGCGCCCGCTGCGCCGCGTCGCGCAGGCGCCCGGCGAAGGCGTCGCGTATCGCCGAATAGGGCAGCCCGGAAAGCCGCGTCAGCTCGTCGGCCAGGTCGGCGCGGGCATGCACCGGCCTCCCGTCGAAACCGTCGCGGGCGATCGACCGGGCAAACAGGAAGCCGCGCAGCATCGCCGGCGAGAACTCAGGGCGCGGACGCATTGCGGGCCTCCTGTTTCCCATCGGTTTGTCGTGAAACCGGCAACCGTTCGCGCTCTGCCAGATAGGTGAACGGGTCGCCGCCGATGGCGCGGCAGGCGAGCAGCAGGGTCGTCGCCGAGACCGACCGTCCCTGTTCGATCTTGCGCCATTCGGTCCGCGCGATACCCGCCCGCCGCGCGGCCGCGTCGACATCGATCCCCGTTTTCGAGCGCCAGCCCGCGGCATGATAGGCGAGCTTCGTCCAGTCGACCGTGCTCCTGCCCCGGTCTCCGTCGCGCAGGTCGGAGACGCGCGCCGCCGCGATGCCGCGGGCGCGCGCGCCGGCGAGAATGGCGTAGACCGCCGCCGAATGGTCGCTGCGGCCGATCAGCGAGGCGACCGCCGAGAGCGACAGCCATGGGCATTCCGTCCACGCGCGATAGGCGATGCCCTGCCGCGCCGTCAGGATCGGCCTCGCCTGCCGCCGGCCGGTCAGGTCTTCGATCGAAACCCCGGAAGTGAACAGCTCCGCGTCACGGATGGCGATTGCGCGGGCGCCGAAGCGGGCGACATCGGCCGTCCGGACAAGCGAACGCAGGGAGGGTGCGGGAGCGGTGGCGGTCACGCCACGCCCTCCAGCGCATCGACCATCGGCGCCGTCTCCGGCGTGGCGTCGGCCTCGCGTTTCAGATTGCGCACCGCCTGGCGGAAATAGCTCGGCTTCAGTTCGAAGCCGATGCCGCGCCGGCCGGCATGGATCGCGCCCCACACTTCCGAGCCGATGCCGAGGAACGGTGTGATGACGATGTCGCCGGGGTTGCTCCACAGGTCGACGCAGCGCTCGATGACGTCGAGTTGCAGCGGCGAGATGTGTTTCTCGTCGCGTTCATCCTTGGCCGACTGGTACTGGAGAACGCGCGACTGGCGGATATCCGACCACACCGGCGAGGCGTAGCGCTGCCACACCTCGATCGAGTACCAGTTGCGCCCGTCGCGGTCGGTCGTGTACTTCGCCGGGTCAGGCCCCTCGCCGTCGCCGACATAGCGCTTCAGGCATCCGGCGACCGGTTCCGGATTGTCGCCCGGCTTGCGGAAGCTGACGACGTAGTCGGCGAGCCCCTGCCCGCTCATCGTGCTGTCCTTCACGACCTGCTTGTGCAGCAGCCGGATGCTCTTGGTGCGCTGCTGCGCCACCACCGGATCCTTCCAGATGCATGTTTCCGAGTGCAGCAGCCAGCCAGCATCCTCCCATGCGCGGATGACCTCGCCGCGGAAGTCGCGCATGCCGATATGCCCGTCGCGGATCTTCGACGTCGGCAGCTGCATGACGTGCACCGAATGCAGCCGTCCCGGCATGGTGACGCGCAGGAGCTCCTCGATCAGGAACCGGTAGTGCGCCCAGAACGACGCGCCATCATTGTTCGATATGTCACGATCGAAACTGCTGAACCGGTACAGGCCCTCGAAGGGCGGCGAGTGCAGCCCGTAGTGGATCGAGCCGTCGGGAACCGCCCGGATCAGCTCGCAGCTGTCGCCCTGGTAGATGGCGTAGCGGTCGGTGACCACCTGGTCGACGGCGGCGATGGCGGGAAGCGCGCGACGTGAAGCCCTAGACATCGAATTCCTCCCATGCCGGCAGCACGACGTGCTGCGTCGGGTTGTAGTCGGGACGGTCGCGGACGAGGCCGCGCACGTTTGCCGCATTGAGGTCGGCCATGTGCCGCACCATGGCCTCGGCCATGCGATCGGCGTCGCGCTCCTTGCGCTCCTGGTTGGCGACGACGTTGCCCTCGCTGTCGGCGGCGATGAAGTCCGCGATCACTTCGCGCTTCTGTCCGAAGCGCCAGAAGCGGCGGATCGCCTGGTAGACCTGCTCGAAACTGTCGTTGAGCCCGATGAAGCCGGTCCGGTGGCAATGCTGCCAGTTCATCCCGAATCCGCAGATCGACGACTTGGTCACCAGCACGCGGATCCTGCCGTCGCTGAAATCCCGGAGCTTCCGCTCCTTGTCGTCGTCGCTGTCGGATCCGCGAACCTCGACGGCGCCGGGAACGGCCGCGGCGACGCCTTCCGTCTCAGCATTGAGGTTCCCCCACCAGACGAAGCACTCGTCGGCCGGCGTCAGCTCGACGGCGCGGCGCACGCGCTCGCCGAGCGACGAGCGCCGCGCATGCTGCCGCTCGGCCATCGTCTCGGCGAGCACTGGCAGCATGGAGAACTGGCCGCTCGCCTCCTGCCGGCTTGCCGTCTCGACGACGTGCAGTCGCTTGACCAGTGGCGGCAGGTCGTAGCCGTCGTCCGGATAACCGAGGTCGGACGGCTTGCGCAGCATCACCGCCCATGACGCCATCCAACGCCAGAAATCGTCCTCGGCATGGCCTTTCAGCCGCCAGGTCTTCGTCTCCGCCGAATCGTGGACGAAGAAGGTCGACAGCATGTCCGTGTAGCTCATCACGCCGAGGAACTCGGCATGGTTGCCGAGTTCCATGAAGTCGTTCGGCGCGGGCGTCGCCGTCGCCGCCAGGCGGAACGGGATCTGCGCCGCCGAGCGGATCAGCCTTGTGCGGTAGTGGCCGTCATGGCTTTTCAGGATCGAGCTTTCGTCGAGCGCGATGCCGCCGAAGGCCGACAGGTCGACATGGTCGAGCTTCTGGTAGTTGGTGATCGTGGTCTCGACGGCCGAACCGCCCGGCTGGACGACGCGCGCCTCGACGGCGAAGGCCTGCGCCTCGCGTTCGTGCTGCGGGCCGACGGCGAGCGGCGCCAGCAGCAGCACCGGCCGCCCGGTGAAGCGCGCCACCTCGCGCGACCAGACCAGTTCCATCAGGGTCTTGCCGAGGCCCGTGCCGGCGAAGATCGCCGCCCTGCCGCGGCGCAGGGCCCAGCGCACGATGTCGCGCTGGTGTGGGAAGAGGAAGTCCGGCAGCGCCGGAACGGCATCCATGCCGGTCGCCGGGTCGGCGACGCGCTTGCTGGCGAGGAATTCGTGATAGGATTGCAGCGTCATTGCGCCCTCGCCTCCGCCGTCACGCGATAGACCGTCGTTCCGCGAAATCCTGTCCGCCCGATGCGGATGATCAGGCCGAGCCGCGACAGTTTCGACAGGATGTTGCGCACGCTGCCGTCGCTCATGCCGACCGCGCGGGCGACCGAGCCGACGCCGATTTCGGCATGCTCGTCGCCATCGGTGCGTTCGATGATCTGGTCGAGCACGCGCATCTCGCCGACACTCAGACCTAGGTCATGCGCCCGCTCGATGTCCTGCCGCATGACCGCCGGCGCCGGTTTCGTCGCCGCATCGATCATGGCGGCTATGCCGTCGAAATGGCGTTGCACGAAACCCGTCGGCGACAGCCCGGCGGCCTTCGCCGCCCTCTCGATCGCGGCGTTCGTCTCGCGATCGCAGCGCACGGTGAAGCGGAAGATATGCAGTGTATCGTTCACGCTGCGGCCTCCCGGCGGCGGCCGCGCAGCACGTCGTTCCAGTCCGCGCCGTCGGGCGACCAGTCCGTCTCCGCGGCGAAAGCGGCGAGCCGGCGCTCGGCGCGGGCCATCGCCGCCTGCGTCGTGAAGCGGTCGCTGTCGCCGTCGCCGAGCAGCATGACCCTTTCGGCGTCGGCCGGTGTCACCTGCAGGCACTCGCGATCATCGGGATCGGGCGTCGGTCCGGCGACGCGGGCGCGGCGCTTTCGTCCGAGACTGTCGGTGACGGTGAGCGACGGGTGATCGACCCGGTCGGCGGCGCGGCCGGCAATGTTGTCGATATTGATGCCGCACCACAGGCCGCCGGCGTGGCCGGGATTGATCACCGCCCACGACAGCACGGTCTCGATCCCCTCGCCGATGGCAAGGGCGCCGCCGGTCGCCTCGCGCAGCACGATGCGGCCGCCGCGCTGGCTGCCTTCGACCTTCTTCGCCGCCAGCAGCTCGCCCGTGTCGGGATCGAAGATCTCGGCCTTGCCGCCCGGCCGCGCCAGGTCGAGCCATGTCCGGTGCACGCCGATGAAGCGGCCGTCCGGCCCGGTGATGGCGGCGAGCATGGCCGGACCGGAATGAACGCGCACGAACTCCTGCCGGCCCTTCGACCAGTGCCAGTAGGCGAGGTCTTCCGTCTCGCGCAGCGTCTTCACCCGCCACGACGGAAACGGGATGGCGCGCAAGTCGAGATAGCCGGCTACGAGGCGGCCGCCGCGCGTCGCCTCGATCGGGCGGCTCTCCGTCCAGATGTTGTGCGCGCGCTCGCGGGCGCGCTGGCGGTAGCGGTCGTCGCCGCGGCGCTGCGGCGCCCGCCGCTCCGGCATCGTCGCATCGCCGGCGAGCATGGCGACGGCCTCGGCGAAGGAGACGCCGTGCACGTGGCGCACCAGGGCGATCGGATCGCCGGCGGCGCCGCTCTTGCGGCACAGGAAGACGTTCTTGCCCGGATCGATGGCGAAGCGGTCGTCGCCGCCGCATCCCGGACACGGCACGCCGCGCTCGCGGCCGTCGAGTATCCGGCGCGACGCGCCGAGCGCGACCGCTACACCGGCGATGCCGCGATCGCGGGCCGTCTTCACCGTTTCCGCCGGGATGGTCATCGCGCTACCCCGCCGTGACCTTGCGGCCGATGCGGCGCAGCACGGTGATGTTCTCGGCGATCTCGGCGGCGATGGCGCGCCGTTCGTTGCCGTCGATCCGGCCGTCGGCCATCGCCGTGGCAATCGTCTGCATGACGTCGCCGCCTTCCTTGGACAGCGCCGCCAGGTCGTCGACGCCGAGGCGACCGCCCGCGTCACCGTCGCCGATCGGCACCAGCCGATAACCCTGGAGCGCGGCCAGCGCCTCGGTGATCAGCGGCGCGCCGATGTCGCGCTCCAGGTCGGCGACGACGTCGATCGGCATGAAGGCGTTCGTCGTGAACGGATCGCCGTATTTCGACAGCGCCGGGGTGTCGACGCGGGTGACGGCGGCGAAGCGGGTCGGCCGCGCGATGGCCAGCGCCTGCCGCGTCGCCGACTTCAGCTCGTTGCGCTCGTCCTCGCCGGTCATTCGTGGCAGCCTGGCGTCCATCTTCATGCGTCCGTCGAGCAAAAGGGTTCATGTCAAGGAAACAATTCGGCGAATTGTTTCCGTGCGAAACGATGGTCGATCGTTCAGTGTGTGGCGGTCAGATCAGTTCACGGAGGTCCGCATGCCGGCCTGCTTTTCATTCCGCCGCCTCCCGCGAAAAGGCCGGCCCGGCGCCGCGGGGGTCGGCGTCCGGGCCGGCAGGACCGACGCGGTCAACGTCGTTCGGGTGAAGTGTGGCGGCCCGCTGCGGCTCTCCTTCCGGCAGGCTGCGGTCGGCGACGGCGGGCCGGTCAACACCATCCGGCCAGCCGGCAGCGACTTGTTCATGGATCTGCCGCAGCAGAATAAATGCCGGACCCTTTGTCGGAGGCTCACTCTCCCACCGGGAAATTGTGGACCGATCGACGCCGCACGCTTCGGCGAGACGCTGTTGGCTCCAGCCAAGCGCATCACGGATCGCAGTCACATCAAATTTCAATTCGGTCGACATGGGGTTTAAACGTGCATAACGCACATTATCTTGTCAAGTCGAAACGCACATCGCTGCCGTGCTTTCTGCACGGAATGGATTTTGATGATCGTCCCGAACCAGCGATCCGTCTGCAACAGGCGCGAGAAGCCCGCGGCTTTAGAACGGCCAAGCATGCGGCGAAATACTTCGGATGGTCATATGATTCTTACGCGCAGCACGAGAACGGCCTGCGTGGTATAGCCCGCAAAGCCGGCCAATACGCGAAAGCGTTTCGTGTCAGCGAGGCGTGGCTGCTCACTGGAGAGGGCGGTCTCGCGCGCCCCAGTGAGATCCCCGTCATGGGGAACGTAGGCGCTGGCTCGCAAATCGAGCCCGATTTCGAACAGGTTCCGCCGGAAGGGCTGGACTCGGTCGATCTGCCTTTTCCCATGCCGGATGACATGATCGCTTTCAGGGTAGACGGAACATCGATGCTGCCGAAATACGACCCCGGCGACATCATCATCGTCTACAGGGAACAGCGCAAGCCGATCGAATCATTCTTCGGACACGTCGCGGCAGTCCGCACCGAAGACGGCCGCCGATTCATCAAGACCATCACCCGCGGCGCCAGCGCTGGCACGGTGAACCTCGCCTCTTGGAACGCCGAGATGATCGAGGAAGTGCGGCTGGTTTGGATCGGAGAAATCTTCGCGGTCCTCCCCGCAGCGGCGGTGAGGCGCGTGAACCGCCAAGGAGGTATCCAGGGACATCTTCGCCTGCGCGCATGATGTTTTTCAATCGAACTACAGACTGGCATCGAAGGCCGCTACGTTGCACCGCATCTTGACCGCTCCAGACCAGTAGGCTGGGTCGCCGGCATATGCGACGAGTTTAAACTCGCGGGCAACGCCAGCCAGTACGCCGGCGACATCTCCGCGCACATCCCACGTGTAGCCATCTGCGTTTTCGGCCTCGCACGAAAACGTTATCGAGCGCACATAGTGCGCGCCGTTCTTGATGCGGATCGTCGCAACCGTCCACGCTTCACCGTCTCTCAGCACGTCATCCACGGCGAGAATCTCGTACGAAAAAGGCAAAGACGAGCCCGCCACGAACCTTTCAGACAATGCCGGCGAGGAGGCCACTGCAAAGACTAGCGCAACTAACGGGTTTCTCACCTCACCACCTCCCCTCATCGGCGGGACCCTATCCCGCATATTAGGAAAAGCATAGAAGTCCCGACGTATCGCACACCACGCCATGCATCAAATGTGCATATTCCACTTTTCGATTGACAGCCTTGTGTGCATAACGCACATTCTCCGCCGCAACCAAGCGAGTGGAGGTCTCCCGTGCATCATCTCGGAACATTCGAAGGCGGGCGCCATGCCCGCTCGCGCGGCTACCGTGAGCCCTGTTCGGCCTCGCGCATGATCGCTTCGGCGGTCGTGATGGTGGCCTTCGTCTTCTGCCTCGCTCTCGTCCTGGGAGCGATCTGATGGGCGCCCCATGCGAGCCGCTGACCGCGCGGCAGGAGCTGATCTCCGAACTCGAAGGACTGGGCTACGACAGGGTCGCCCCGGCCGACTGGCGGGACGTGATGTCCGACGCTGAACTCGCCGCAGCAGCAGCGGAACAGCGGGAGGCCTGCGATGCACGCTGACGTCCGCTCCCCGACCCGTTCGTCGCCGCTTCTGTCCGTCGACGTCCACGGCGACGATCCGCACCCCCGCGCCGTCGAGATGGCCACGAAGATGCGCGAGGCCGCCGGCGCATTCGGCCATGCCACATGGGGCGATCTCGTCGCCGCCGGCTTTTCCTCCGACGAGATCGTCGAACACGAGGCCGTGGCGCTGGCGCTCGCCGCAGCCGGATTCGTCCGCCAGGTGACGCCGCATGGCGACCGGGTCCCCGACTTTCTCTACAAGGCGATCGCCGCGGCAGCGCACCGCATGCCGCTGACCGCCGGCGCCGCGCCGACGGCTGAACGAACCGGCGCATGGGACGCGTTCTGCCGCGCGCGCGCCGCATGGAAGATCGATCCGTGGGCGAGCCAGGGCGAACGCTGTCTCGTCCTTCTCGACCGCTTCCTGCGGCTGTTTCCGCTCCTCGATCGCGAGCGCAACCGCATCACCTACGGCCTCGCCGCCAGCCAGAAGACGGAGAGGAGCCATGGCTGACGTTTTCGGCTTCAATCGACTGCCGACGACCGACGACCGACTGCCGGCAATATGGAAGCAGACCGCCCACGGCCGCATCTTCCCGCTGACCGGCTTCGATGCCAGCCATGTCGACCTGTTCGGCGACGTCGCCGAATCGCTGGCGCGCATCTGCCGCTTCGGCGGCCACATGATCGGCAATCCCTATTCGGTGGCGCAGCACTGCGTCACCGGCGCCGACGCGGCATTCGCCGAGCACGGCGACGCCAACCTTGCCGCCTACGTTCTCCTGCACGACGCGCACGAATACGTCTTCGGCGACATGACGACGCCGGTGGCGCGATGGCTCGCCGTCCTTGCCGCCGAACTGGCCGGCGAGAATGCCGGGCGGCTGGTGCCGGTGCTCATCGCCACGGCCAAGGAACGCCTTGACCGAGCGATATGGAAGGCCGCCGGCATGGCGCCGCCCGGCCGCACCTACCGCGCCCTGGTCGCCGACTACGACCTGCGCCTTCTCGCCACCGAACGGCGCCAGCTGCTGGCGCCGTCGCCGATGAGCTGGGGCGCCGACGTCGACGCGGCACGGCCCATCGTCACGCGCGGCGCACTGAAGGCGTGGCCCGTGGCCAGGGCCGTCGAGGAATGGCGCGACCGGATCGGCCGGTTCTGTCCCGATGCGGCGAGGACCTGACCATGGCGTTTGTCGACGACGTCGATCGCCTCGCCGATCTGATCGCCTCAGACGAGACGGCCGAAGCCTACGCGCTCTTGCGTGAGCATTTCGCCGACCTGCCCGACCTCCCATCGCGGCAGCGCATGCTTTCCGCACGGCGACTGCCGCACGCGGGTATCGCGCCCGACGCCGAGACGATCGAGATCCGCCACCGCGAAACGATCGCCCGCCTGTTTCCGCAGAAGAACGAGAGGATCGCCCGGTCATGAACGTCGCATTCACCGTCGCCGCCTTCACCGAAGCCGCCAGGGCGATCCGCAACGCCCGCGACGCATCGTCGAGGATCGACATTCTCGACTGCGCTCTCGTCGACATCACCGATGGCGCCATGGCCATGACCATGTCGAACCTCGACCTGGAGATCCGCGCCGTCGTCGACTGTCGCGCCGAAGGCGCCGTCCGCGCCGCGATCCCGTCGGCGGTGCTCGACTTCTTCGCCGTCCGCGCCGGCGCCGGCGACACCGAGGGCAAGATCGAGTTCGCCGCCGACATGCGATCGCTCACCGCCCGCCACGGACGCGCCCGCATGACGATCTCGATCCTGCCGGCGGAAACCTTCCCGCTCTTCGACGAACGCCCGCCGGCTTGGTCATTCGCCATACGCGGCCACGAGTTCTGCACCATGCTGGCGACCGCCCAGAAGGCGATGGCGGCGGAGGCGACGCGGCCCTATCTGTGCGGTGTCTTCCTCAACGTCCGCGGCGGCGAGTTCCATGCTACGGCCACCGACGGCCACCGCATGCACGTCGCCAGCCGCGACCTGCCCGACGGCGCGAAGCGGATGCCGGAGCGCGCCTCCGGCCTGCCCGGCATCATCGTCCCGGACGGCGCCATCGGCGAGATCCTCAAGATCTTCGCCGGCGACGAGAGCGAGCTTTCCGTCGCAGGGACCGATTCCCGCATCGTCGTCGAGGGCGCGAGGATCCGCCTCGCCTCCAAGCTCGTCGACGGCACCTATCCCGACTATGCGCGGCTCATGGTCGCGCCTGGCGCCTTCCGTGTCGGCATCGATGCGGCGCATCTCGACCAGGCGCTGGCCAGCCTCGCCGTCATTCCGCGCACCGACGCCAAGGGGAAACCGATGGCCAACCGGCCGATCCGCATCACCGCCGAAGGCGACGCGGTCCTGATCGAGATCAGGGGCGACAACGGCGACGCCGACATCCGCGTGCCCGCCGAGATCGAGGGCGACGGCGATCCCTTCGCGCTCAACGCGCGGCTGTTGAAGGACGCGGTCGCCGTTGCTGGCGGCGGCCGGCTGACGCTGGCGCCGGCCGAAAACGACGCGACGGCGGTCCGTCTCCTGCCGCAGGCCGACGACCGTTCGTTCGTCATCATGCAATTGCGCTGGTGATGTTCATCCGCGCTCAGCGGCGCCCGTTCCCATGAAGAAAGGAATTCGTAATGGCCGGTTCGGTCAACAAGGTCATTCTCGTCGGCAATCTCGGCGCCGACCCGGAGATCAGGCGCAGCGCATCGGGCGACGCGGTCGCATCGTTCCGTATGGCGACGTCGGAAAGCTGGAAGGACAAGGAAAGCGGCGAGCGCAAGGAGCGGACCGAATGGCACAGCGTCGTCGTCTTCAACCCGCAGCTCGCCGAAGTGGCCGAGAAGTACCTGAAGAAGGGCGCCAAGGTCTATGTCGAGGGCCAGCAGCAGACGCGCAAGTGGACCGGCCAGGACGGCATCGACCGGTGGACGACGGAGACGGTGCTGAACCGCTTCCGCGGCGAGATGCAGATGCTCGACAGGCTGCCGTCGAACCGGCCGCCAGATGCCGAAGGCCCGGACAGCTATGGCACGGCGCGCAGCCGCGACGACGACCCCTATCGCCGCCAGGTCGAGGATCGCACCAGCGCCGCGCGGCGCGGCCGGGAACTCGACGACGAGATTCCGTTCTAGGAAGACGCCCGATGACACAGATCGTCGACCTGGCATTGCAGGCTCGCCGCGACGCGGCAGCCGTCGTCGATCGCCACGTCAATCCGAGCCAGAAACAGGCATCGCTCGCACTCTATGACGTGATGGCTTCGTGCATGGAGCTTTGCGAGCGGTGCGGACGCGATCCCGACGAGCGCGCCGAACTGGAGCGGCTGTTCGCCGGGCAGCCGCGGCCGGGCAACAGGCGATACGTCGAGAAGGCCAGCGACATCTGCGTTCTCGTCTGTCGTTTCGTCTTCACCGAAACCGATCGCACCAACGCCATGCGTTATGCCTGTGCTTTGCGCGAGGCCGGCAGGAGGCAGATCGGGTCAACCGGCATGGCCAACTGGTTGAGGCAGAACGGCGGCGTCAACGCCCTCTATTTCAGCCGTCCGCTCGGCGCCCACATCGTCGGTACGAAGACGCTGCATCTGCATGACCGGATCTCATTCTCGCGCGACGCACCGTTCACACTGACCCTGCAATGGCGAACCGACAACCGGTTCGACGTCATCGCCATCGCTAAGGCCGATGCAGTCACACTCCCCGAATCTTGAAGAGGAATCTGACCATGCCCCGCAAACCCAGGAATCCGAAGACTGCGTCGATCGCGACCGCCGAGACGCCGATCGTCGCCTACAAGGGTTTCGATACAAGCCTGACCTGCCGCGGCTTTGCCTACGCGGTCGGCGGCACTTACCGCCACGAGGGCGTGGTGAAGGCCTGCGAGAGCGGCTTCCACGCCTGCGAGCATCCGCTCGACGTGCTGTCCTACTATCCGCCGGCAACGAGCCGCTTTGCCGTGGTGGAGATGGCCGGTGACACCGCGCGCGAGTCGGGCGGTGACAGCAAGATCGCCGCAGCCGAGATCACCATCAAGGCGGAAATCCATCTGCCCGAGCTGGTCGCCGCGGCGATCCGCTATGTCATGGACCGCGTCAAGTGGATCGACGGAACCTATGCCGAAGGCGAACGGGAGGCGGTGAAGACCGGCAAGGTCAACGGCGCTGCCACCGCATCCGGTTACCAGGGCGCTGCCACCGCATCGGGCGAAGGTGGCGCTGCCACCGCATCGG
>CALFXR010000045.1 GCA_937958475.1 uncultured Mesorhizobium sp.
ACCGCAGGAGTGAATCACGAAACGGCCGGATGTGGGAGGTTCTTCGAGGTGCCCAACTGGCATGAAGCCGCCCTTCCGTTCCGGTGCCAGCCCGGAATGCGCCTCTCCTACACTCAACCGACACCGGCCGGTCGCGGGCGCTTGCGTTCGTGACCGGTTGGCGACTTGAAAGCGCAGCGGAAATGAAGAAGTTCCTTGCCGCCCTCCTCCTCAGCGTCACGGCTTTCACGACGGCCGACGCGGGCAAGCTCGAAGCGCCCGCCGGCGACGTCATCCTTTCGGTCACCGGCAATGTCGACAACACCAATGCGGGCGGCGCGGCTGATTTCGACATGACCATGCTCGAGGCGCTCGCCGGTCGCAGCGCCACCATGGAAACGCCATGGACCACGGGCGCGACATCCTTCGACGGCCCCCTTCTGAAGGCGGTCATCGGGGCCGCGGGCGGGCACGGCAGACGCCTGCTGGTGAAGGCGCTCAACGACTACACGGCGGAGATCCCCATCGAGGACGCGACCGCCTACGAGACGATCCTGGCGGTGAAGATGAACGGCGCGCCCATGTCGGTTCGCGACAAGGGTCCGCTGTTCCTGATCTATCCGTTCGACAAGAATCCCGAGCTCTACAACGAGAAGTACTTCTCGCGCTCGGTCTGGCAGATCCGTGAGATCGAGGTCGTCGATTGAGCGAGAATCTCGTCAGGAGCCGGGAGGCCGTCAGGAAGACGGGCGGAGCGACGAAGTACCTTCTCGCCCTGTCCGTGCTCCTGATGTTTGCGCTCGCCGCCGCATTCACGCATCTGTCCAACCGCCAGAACGCGCTGCAGGACAGCATTCGCGAGGACGCGCTCTGGGCAGTCTACCAGTTCGATCGCGAGTCGCGGACGCTTTTCCAGACGCTGACGAGTTATCTCTCGCTTTCGCGACCGGCGCGCGACGACGTCAATGCCCTGACGCTTCGCTACGACATCCTCTATTCGCGGCTCTCGATCCTCGCCAACGGCAAGTATGAAGCCTATTTTGAGCAGAGCGAGCACGTCATCGCGCTCCGTCCCCGGGCGCGCGAACTCGTGCTGGCGATGGAACCGGCCTTTAACGCCATGGCCGCGGGCAAGGACGTATCGCGCAAGTCCCTGGACGCCGCGGCGACCGGGCTCCGCGAACTGCTCGACGTCACCGAGGACCTGCTGACTTTCACAAACTCCACCGTGTCTGCCGCACGTTCCGATGCACGCGAAGAGATAATGCACCTGCAGAAGCTGTCGGCATGGGTCGTCCTGGCCCTCGGCATTTCGATCGCCCTGCTGATCCTCAATCTGATGCGGCAACTGCGCATCGTTCGCGCGGCGACCGACGAGATCGAAGCGACGGCGAACAAGATGGCCGACGCCTACAAGGCGGCCGAAGCCGGCAACCAGGCCAAGTCGCAGTTCATGGCGACGATCGGGCACGAGATCCGCACGCCCCTCAACGCCATCCTCGGCATGGCGGAGCTCCTGTCGATGGGACGGCTCGGCGAAGAAGAAAGGGAGAATGTCCGCGTGATCACCAGCTCGGGCACCGCGCTTCTCGAAATCATCAACGAAATCCTCGACTTCGCCAAGATCGAGCACGGCGACGAACCGCCGGAGAATGTCCCCTTCCACGCGCCCGAGCTGGTCCGCCAGGCGATGAACGTTATGGAAGGCCGCGCCCGCGAGCAACGTGATCGCCTGGAACTGGTGATGAACGGCATGGCCGGTCGCGGCTGGTACCTCGGCGATCCGAACAGGCTCCGCCGCGTGCTCCTCAATCTGCTCTCCAATGCGGTCAAGTTCACCGAGGGCGGCACGGTGCGTGTCAGCCTTTCGGAGATCCACCGCAACGGCGCTTCTCGGCTACTCTTCGAGGTCGTCGATACCGGCATCGGCATTCCGGAAGACTCTCGCCACCGCCTGTTCAACGCCTTCAGCCAGGTCGACGGCACGATCAGCCGCCGTTTCGGCGGTACCGGCCTGGGCCTCGCCATCTGCAAGCGTATCGTCGAGGGCCTCGACGGCCGGATCGGCTTCGACAGCGAGGCGGGTGAAGGCAGCCGCTTCTGGTTCGAGATACCCGTATCCGCGATCGCCGCGCCGGCGCCGGCCCAGTCGCGCGACGACGCGGCGACGTTGCCGCGCCTCGAGGTGCTGCTGGTCGAGGACAACGCGGTCAACCGCGAAGTTGCCTCGCAGTTCCTGCGGAAGCTCGGTCAGGACGTCGGCATCGCGGTCGACGGCGCCCAGGCCGTCCGCCTCGCTGCCGAGAGGGACTTCGACCTCATCCTGATGGACATGCAGATGCCGGTGATGGACGGCATCGCGGCCACGAAGGCGATCCGCGAGCTGCCGGGCAAGGCGCGCACCGTGCCGATCGTCGCCATGACCGCCAACGCGTCCGATTCGGACCGGCGCAGATGCGTCGAGGCCGGCATGACCGGCTTTCAGTCGAAGCCGATCAGCATGGCGCAACTCGCCTCGATCGTCGCCAACCACGCTCCTGCGGAGGCCCGCGATCGGGTTTCGCTCGCGATGCCGGCCGCGGCGCAGCCGGCACGGCCAGCCCCCGCCGCGCCGCGTGAGCCCGATCTCGACCGCGAGCGGGTCGCCGAGATGATCGAAGCGATCGGCGAGGACGGTTTCCGCCACCTCGTCGACGTGTTCTTCGCCGACGCCGGAGCCCTTCTCGCCGATCTCGGCCGCGCCATGGCCGACAGCGACGCCGAACTCGGCGACCGCACGCTGCATTCACTGAAGGGCTCCGCCTCCAATCTCGGTTTCATGTCGCTCGCCGCGCTGGCGGAGAGCCTGCGCAAGGAGCGCCTGGATGCCACCGCGGCGGCACGCATCGCAGCGGAACTCGCAAGACTGTCCGAATCACGCGTCGCAGACGCGGCCTGAGGAGACGACAATGCCGGCCAATCTCACCATCCTCATCGTCGAAGACAACAAGACCAATCTCATGCTGATGGAGATGCTGATCCGGCGGTTGCCGGATTGCGACGTGCTGGCCTACGACAACCCGATGGAGGTCGTGCGCGATCTTCCGGCGCTGTCGTTCGACATCGCGCTCATCGACTACCAGATGCCGTCGATGAACGGCATCGAACTGATCACCGCCATCCGCTCCGTGAAGGCCTTCGCCGACAAGCCGCTCGTCATGGTCACTGCCGACCACGATGCCGTCACGCGACTCAACTCGATCCGCGCCGGCGCGGTCGAGTTCCTGCACAAGCCCATCGAACCCGTCGAGTTCAAGGCGCGCATCGCCAACCTCGCGCGCCTCGTCGACGTGCAGCGAAAGCTCGCCGACAAGGCGGAATGGCTGCGGTCCGAGATCGACAAGGCGACCGCCGAACTGCGCCGCCGCGAGGAGGAGATCGTCAACCGGCTCACCCGTGCGGCTGGTTACAAGGACAAGGAGACCGGCGCGCACACCTTGCGTATGGCGCGATACAGCGGCCTGCTGGCGCGCGCCCTCGAACTGCCCGAGGAACTCTGCCGCGACATCCAGCTCGCCGCGCCCATGCACGACATCGGAAAGGTCGGCATCCGCGACGACGTGCTCCTGAAGAACGGCCCGCTGAGCGAGGCGGAGCGCGACCACATGAACCAGCACACGCGCATCGGCGGTTCGATCCTCCAGGGTTCCGCCTGCGATCTTCTCAAGCTCGCATCCGACATTGCCATCTCGCACCACGAACGGTGGGATGGCGCCGGCTATCCCGCCGGCCTGAAGGGCAAGGACATCCCCCTCGCCGGGCGCATCGCCGCCGTCGCCGACGTCTTCGATGCGCTCACCACAGAGCGTCCCTACAAGGCCGCGTGGTCGGTCGATCGCGCGTTCGAGCACATCCGCAATGAAGCGGGCCGGCAGTTCGACCCGGCCTGCGTCGCGGCTTTCGAACGCTGCCGCGACCAGGTCGTCGAGGTGATGCGCATCTGCCCCGATCCGGAATCGGACGAACGCGAGGTCGCCTGAGTCTCGCATCCCTGGCGCGGACGCCGCGTTACGCGTCAGTTTCCGGCCCGCGACCAGTCGACCGACTTGCACAGAAGGCCGCCGAGGATGCAGCCGCGGGTCACCAGGCTCGCCTCGCGAACGTCGATGCGGATGGAATAGGTCAGGTCCCGCTTCGGATCGAACGCCGTGCCCGACAGCCTGCCGCGCTCGTCGGGCGCGACGCTCATGACCAGCCGGTCACCCACCTCTTCTCCGCCGCGGCCGTCGCCGATCCAGACATTCGTCGCGCAGAGCGACTGGCCGCATGCGGCGATCTTCACGCGCGCATTGCCGTCGCCGCGCGTCCACACGCCGTGTATCGACTGGCCGGACGAATGGGCCTGACCGGTGGCGAGCAGCACCGCGACAGCCGTGACGAGCCTGAGCATTCCGAACCTCCTCGTGAAACTCCGCGAGCTACGCTGCCGGCCGGCGGCAAGTTTCGCCCCCCGCGCAGAAATCTTCGATCGAAGGCCTGTTTCCCTGCATGCGGGCGAAACTCTGCCGGGCGCTGATCCGTAGTTCGGCGTGATACCAGCAGCGCTCGCGAGGAGGACGAATGCCGAAGACTTTGCTCACCGCTTATGCCGCGACCGCGGTGGCGTTCCTCGCCGTCGACTCGGTCTGGCTGAGTCTCATGGCCTCGCGTCTCTACCAGCCCCTTCTCGGCGACATGCTCGCCGAGGACTTCGACATCGTCGCGGCAGCGCTGTTCTACGTGCTCTATGTCGGCGGCATCGTCTTCTTCGCAGTGAAGCCCGCGCTCGAGCGCGGGCGTGCGGCGACGGCGGCGTTGAACGGCGCGCTCTTCGGCCTTTGCGCCTACGGCACCTACGACCTCACCAACCAGGCGACGCTGAAGGACTGGCCAGCCGTCGTTACGGTCGCCGACCTCTGCTGGGGAACGTTTCTCACCGCGACCGCGGCGACGATCGGCTTTCTCGTGGCGTCTCGCCTGCGCCGGTCGACATAGGCGCCTTTCCGCCGGCCTCGGCGATCAGCCTGCTGCCGAGCAGCCCGACGAAACAGGACAGCATGCCGGCGCTGAAGGCGTTGAGCGCGACGAAGCCGGCATACTCCTCTGCCGAATAGACGTGCACCGGCGTGCCGTAGAAGCCGCGCAGCACGGTGAACGACAGGATCGCGAGCAGCACGAGCGCGTAGGACGCCAGCCGCTCGTCGGGCCGGAACAGCAGGCAGGCGATCAGCGCGCAGGGGATCAGGAACACCTCGACGCCCGAAGCGACGCCGAAGACGGCGGTGCTGAGCACGGTATTGCCGATCCCCGTGAGCGGCAGCAACGCGCGGCCGGCGAGCGAATTCAGCCTGCCGACCGCAGGCACCAGCAGGAAGAACGGGGTCGAAAGGAAGGTGTAGAAGGTCGGCCAGATCGTCGGCCCGACCGACCACTGCACGTAGAGCGGGTAGAATGGCTGGCTCGACGCAACGAGCAGCGCGATCACGTTGGCGGCGCCGGCGAGCGAGTCGTCGTTGCGGGCGTAGGAACGCAGATACTTCCAGGTCACGGCCATGGCGCGTCAGCCGGCCGGACGCAGCCGGTAGTGGCTGACGCCCCATTCGCTCCCGTCGGCGTGGCCGAAGAGGCCGGCCGTGGCAAGGAAGAACAGCCGCCAGCGTCGCCGCCAGATATACGCCTCGGCCCCGTAGACTTCGGCGAAGATGCGGTCGATGGCGAGGCGGTTGGCATCGAAGTTCGCCAGCCAGTCCCGTGCCGTCCGCTCGTAGTGCCTGCCGGCCCAACGCCAATCGGCCTCTACCGCGAACAGGTCGGGGAAATGCCGTACCAAGTCGTGGCCGGGCATGATGCCGCCGGTGAAGAAGTGCTGGGCGATCCAGTCCGCCCGGTCGCCGTGGTCGAAGCGGTAGGAGTGCGAGCGGTGCGAGAAGACGTGCAGGAACAGCCGCCCTTCCGGTGACAGCCAGCGGCGCACCCTTTCCAGCAGCATTCGCCAGTTGGACATGTGCTCGAACATCTCCACCGATACGATGCGATCGAAGGCGCCCCTCGCATCGAAGACGTTCATGTCGGCGGTGACGACCGAGAGATTGCCCAGGCCCCGGACCCGCGCCTCGGCCTCGATATGTGCGCGCTGGGGCGTGGAGTTCGAAACGGCGACGATCTTCGCCGCCGGAAAGCGCTCGGCCATGAACAGGCTGAGCGATCCCCAGCCACAGCCGAGTTCGAGGATGCGCTGGCCGTCGGCGAGGCCGGCATGTTCCGCCGTTTCCTCCAGCGCCCGCATCTCCGCCTGCGCCAGCGTCTCGCCGCCCGTCTCGTAGAAACAGCTCGAATATTTGCGCCGTGGTCCGAGCACGAGGCCGAAGAACGCCGGCGGCAATTCGTAGTGCTGCCGGTTCGCCGCGTCCGGATGCCAGGCGATCGGGTGGCGGACCATGTCGCGCGCGAACGATTGCTCGTCTTCCTGCTGTCCTCGCGCGAGCGCACGCCTGGTCCGGCCGACGAGCAACTCGATGCCCGCGCTGGTCACGATGTCGGGCAGCGGCACGCGCTCAACCGCGCGGATTGCCATTGCGATCGGGCTCACCTCGTCTCCTTGTCGGCTGGTCCGGACTGCCGCCGGGGTCCGGGCCAGAAGGCGTTGACGCGCGCCTGGTAGTCGCGGAATGCCCGCGGACGGGAGCGCAGCATGTGCGCCTCGAGTGGCGGTATTCCCGAGACGTGGACGAGCAGCCAGTACATGAAGAGCGGTGCGGCAATGGCTGCGTAGCCCCAAGGGTATCCGCCGCCGAAATCGATGGCGATCGCCACGTAGGCCAGCCAGCCCAGCCATTCGAAGAAGTAGTTCGGATGACGCGAATAGGCCCAGAGGCCCTCCTCGCAGACCTTGCCGTGATTGGCCGGATCGTTGCGGAAGCGGGAGAGCTGCCGGTCGGCGATCGCCTCGCCGAGAACGGCGACAGCCATGATGCCGAGGCCGAGCCAGTCGCCGAAGCCCAGGCCGGGCGAAGGGTTGCGCGCCGCGGCGAAGACGGCGATGGCGAGCAGAAACGCCGCCGACGCCTGGATCTGCAGGAAGGAGAATAGCCTGCGGGGGAACTCCTTCCCCCATTCGCGGCGCAGTTGGGCATAACGCGGATCATCGCCGCCGCCAAGCGTGCGCGAAACGATATGCAGGCCGAGGCGGAGCGACCATACGCCGACGAGCGCGGCGACGAGATACTGCCGTTCCGGCACCGGCGCCGAACCTTCGACCGGCAGCAGCGCGGCCGCGACGCCGGCGCCACCGACCGCGAACGACCAGATGGCATCGATGAAGCCCGATCGTCCCGTGCGCAGGGCGACCAGCCACGCCATGGCCATGGCGGCGCACAGTGCGATGGCGATAACGACGAAAAGAACGAATGGCGTCACGCGGTCTGGCTCCCGAGGGCTTCGGCCTCGGGGCTAGCTACGCATCGCAGGAGGAACGAGTTTCAGAGCGGATGAGGTTTTTCCGCCGGGGCGCAGAAGTCATAGAGGGCTCGCCCGGACGGTGCGTCGTGCGGCTGCCGGACGCGAAACGTCTCAGACCAGCCGGCTCTGCGCCATCGCCGCCGTGATGAACGAGGCGAACAGCGGGTGAGGCTCGAAGGGACGGCTCTTCAGTTCCGGATGGTACTGAACACCGATGAACCACGGATGGTCCGGATATTCGATGGTTTCGGGCAGGACGCCGTCAGGTGACATGCCGGCGAACACGAGGCCGCAGGCTTCGAGGCGTTCCTTGTAGTCGATGTTGACCTCGTAGCGGTGGCGGTGCCGTTCGGAGATCTTGGTGTCGCCATAGATCGCGGCGATGCGCGAATCCGGATCCAGCCTGGCATCGTAGGCGCCGAGCCGCATCGTCCCGCCGAGGTCTCCGGCGGACTGACGCTTCTCCAGCATGTTGCCCTTCAGCCATTCCGTCATCAGGCCGACGACCGGCTCCTTCGCCGGGCCGAACTCGGTCGACGACGCCTTCTCGATACCGGCCAGCGAGCGCGCCGCCTCGATGCAGGCCATCTGCATGCCGAAGCAGATGCCGAAATAGGGAACCTTGCGCTCGCGGGCAAACTTCGCCGCCAGGATCTTGCCCTCGGAGCCGCGCTCGCCGAAGCCGCCGGGCACCAGGATGCCGTGCACCTTTTCCAGGAACGGCGCCGGATCCTCTTTCTCGAAGATTTCGCTCTCGATCCAGTCGAGCTTGACGCGAACCTTGTTGGCCAGGCCGCCGTGGGACAGGGCCTCGATCAGCGACTTGTAGGCGTCCTTCAGGCCGGTGTACTTGCCGACGACGGCGATCGTCACCTCGCCTTCCGGATTGTGGATGCGGCTGGAAACCTCCTGCCAGCGCTCCATGCGCGGCTTCGGAGCCGGGTCGATGCCGAAGGCGGCCAGCACTTCCGAATCGAGCCCTTCCTTGTGATAGGCCATCGGCACGTCGTAGATATGCGCCACGTCGAGCGCCTGGATCACGGCGCTCTCGCGCACGTTGCAGAACAGCGACAGCTTGCGCCGCTCCTCCTTGGGAATGTTGCGGTCGGCGCGCACCAGCAGGATGTCGGGCGCGATGCCGATCGAGCGCAGCTCCTTCACCGAATGCTGCGTCGGCTTGGTCTTCAGTTCGCCCGCCGCGGGGATGTAGGGCATCAGGGTCAGGTGGATGTAGACGGCCTGGCCGCGCGGCAGGTCGTTGCCGAGCTGGCGGATGGCTTCCAGGAACGGCATCGCCTCGATGTCGCCGACCGTACCGCCAATCTCGCAGAGCACGAAGTCGTAGTCCTCGTTGCCGTCGCGGATGAAATTCTTGATCTCGTCGGTGACGTGCGGGATCACTTGGACGGTGGCGCCGAGATAGTCGCCGCGGCGCTCCTTCTCGATGATGTTCTTGTAGATGCGCCCGGTGGTGATGTTGTCCTGCTTGTTCGCCGAACGGCCGGTGAAGCGCTCGTAATGGCCGAGATCGAGGTCCGTCTCCGCCCCGTCGTCGGTGACGAACACCTCGCCGTGCTGGTAGGGCGACATCGTGCCGGGATCGACGTTGAGATAGGGATCGAGCTTGCGGATGCGGCAACGGTAGCCGCGCGCCTGCAGCAGGGCTCCGAGAGCCGCCGCAGCGATGCCTTTGCCAAGCGAGGAAACCACGCCGCCGGTGATGAAAACATATCGCGCCATGGGAGTCGGTGCTTAACGCCGGGCGATTGATTCCGCCAGAAGAAACTTGGCCGAGGAGGCGTTATACAAGCTTGATACGAGCCTGCCGCAGGGACATGCGGCGGTCGGCGCGATTGCGCGATAAGGTGAGTTGTGGTCCACGCTGGCAGTCGCATCCCGCACCGCGACGGCCAACGCACCGATGCGGCGCGGCCCTTGAGGAGGAGCACGCCATGACCGACCTGCCCGCCTTCGAGACCCACGAGGTGCTCAACCAGCCGCCGGCGCTGGAGGACTACAACCTGTTTTCGACCGACCGCGCGCTTGTCGGCGCGACCGAGGCGATGGGCGCCGGTTTCGCCGCCGACCGCCTCGCCGCCTATGGCGCCAGGCTCGGCAGCGCCGAGACGATCGAGAACGGCCGTCTCGCCCACCGCTTCCCGCCGCAGCTGAAGACGTTCGACCGCTTCGGCCACCGTCGCGACGACGTCGAGTTCCACCCGTCCTGGCATGCGATCATGGACCTGATCATCGGCGAGGGCCTGCATTCGGCGCCCTGGGCGGAGCCGGGGCCCGGGGCGCACACGGCGCGCGGCGCCGCCTACATCATGCACGCGCAGATCGAGCCGGGCAGCCAGTGCCCGACGACGATGACCTACGGCAGCGTGCCGGCGCTTTCGCGCGACGCCGCGGCGGCGAAGACCTGGCTGCCGAAGATCTTCTCGCGGTCGTATGACCGCCGCGACATCCCCGTCGCGAAAAAGACCGGCGCGCTGATCGGCATGGGCATGACCGAGAAGCAGGGCGGCTCAGACGTGCGCGCCAACACCACGGTAGCGACCCGCGTCGGCGGCGGCGGGCCCGGCGGCGAATACAGGATCACCGGCCACAAGTGGTTCTTCTCCTGCCCGCAGATCGACGCGCACCTGGTGCTGGCCCAGGCCCCCGACGGGCTGAGCTGCTTCATCGTGCCGCGCTGGCTGCCCGACGGATCGAAGAACGCCGTGCGCATCCAGCGTCTCAAGGACAAGGTCGGCAACAAATCGAACGCCTCGTCGGAGGTCGAATTCCACGGCGCCCACGGCTGGTTGCTCGGCGAGGAGGGACGCGGGATTCCCACCATCCTCGAAATGGGCACCTTCACGCGCCTCGACTGCGCGCTCGGCTCTGCCGGCCTGCTGCGCGGGGCCGTGGCGCAGGCCCATCACCACGCCTTCCACCGGCGCGCCTTCCAGCGCCACCTGATCGACCAGCCGCTGATGACCAATGTCGTCGCCGATCTCGCCGTCGAATCGGAGGCTGCAACGCTGCTGGCGCTGCGTCTCGCGCGAGCCTTCGACGAGGCGCCGGGTGACGCGCGCCAGGCGGCCTTCCAGCGCCTGTGCACGCCGGCGGTGAAGTACTGGGTGTGCAAGCGCGCGCCCAACGCCGTCGTCGAGGCGATGGAAGTGCTCGGCGGTAACGGCTACGTCGACGAGGGTCCGCTGGGCATGCTCTACAAGGAGATCCCGCTGAACTCGATCTGGGAGGGTTCGGGCAACGTCATGTGCCTCGACGTGCTGCGCGCCCTGCAGAAGAGCCCCGACGTGCTGGAGGCCTACTTCGCCGAACTGGCGGGCGTGCGCGGCGATGACCGCCATCTCGATGCCGCGATCGCCGGGCTCGAAGCCGAGTTCGCCGACCGGACCGACATGGAGCAGCGCGCCAGGCGGATTGTCGAGCGCATGATGACGGTACTGCAAGGCGCGCTTATGCTCCGCCACGCTCCGGCGGCGGTGGCCGACGCCTTCTGCGCCTCGCGCCTTTCCGGCGACTGGGGACACGCATTCGGCACCCTGCCGCGAGGACTCGACCTCCGCGCCATCGCCGATCGCGCCCGTCCGGCCTGATCCGGCCCTCGCCGCAACCTTCCGGGTACGCCGGCGTTTATCCGGCGGAGGTATGCGTCATGAGCTACGCGAAGTTCGCGGCGATGATCCTGACGTCGACGATCGTCATGTTCGGGCTGATGTACCTGAACACCTACGCCGCCGACCACATCTTCTTCAGCCAGACGAGGATGTGGATGGCCCTTCTCATGGGGGCGGCCATGGCGGTCGTCATGATGGGATTCATGTACCGCATGTACGAAAGCGCGGCGATGAACGCCGCCGTGCTTCTGGGCGGTGTCGTCGTCTTCGCCGGCGCGCTCTGGCTCGTGAGGAGCCAGGCGACGGTCGGCGACGTCTCCTACATGAAGGCGATGATCCCTCATCACTCGATCGCGGTGCTGACCAGCACCCGCGCCGGGATTCGCGATCCTCGCGTACGCGACCTCGCCGACCGGATCATCGAGGCGCAGGTGCGCGAGATCGCCGAGATGAAGCAGTTGATCGGTGAACTCGAGGCAACGCCGCCGCCGCCTGAGGCACCGCTCCTTCGGCCCCGCGCACCGTAGCGCGCCACAAATCTCGCGGACGGCCCGTCGCGGGCGGGGCCGTCGCGTCGATTCCCGCAACATCCGTTAGAGGACCACGACCTCGGTGCCGACCGGCACGCGGCCGTAGAGATCCTTCACGTGCTCGTTGATCATGCGGAAGCAGCCGTTCGACGAGTTGGTGCCGATCGTCTGCGGCTGGTTGGTTCCGTGGATGCGGATGTGCGTGTCCTTCTTGCCCTGGTAGAGGTACATGGCGCGGGCGCCGAGCGGGTTGTCCGGGCCTCCTGGCATGCCGTCCTTGTACTGCCCGTACTTCTTCGGATCGCGCTTCTGCATGTCCAGGGTCGGGATCCAGCGCGGCCATTCCTGCTTGTCGCCGACCTTGGCCGAGCCCTTGAACTCGAGTCCCTCGCGCCCGACGGCTATCGCGTAGCGGCGAGCCTGC
>CALFXR010000046.1 GCA_937958475.1 uncultured Mesorhizobium sp.
GTCATGCGCAGCCCGTCGGCCGGGTTCTGGTGGACGAAGCCCCAGTCGGTGCGCATGAGGAAGCGGCGCTCGGCCTCGCTCATCCGGTAGAGGTCGCGGAAGGCGCCGTCGCGCATTCGGTAGCTCGCCGTGCCGGATGTGGGCATGAGTCGCGTCGACAGGCAGTTGAGCAGCGTCGTCTTGCCGGAACCCGATTCGCCGACGACGGCGAGCACCTCGCCGGGCCACAGGTCGAAGGTGACGTCGGCGCAACCGATCCGCGGCCCGTAGGACTTGGACAGCGAGGAGACGCGCAGGAGGGGCAGGTCTTCGTTCATATCGCCGCTGCCTCGGTTTCGGGATTGGTCGGGGCGGTGAAGCCGTCTTCGCGTCGCTTCTCGCAGTAGTCGGTGTCGGAGCAGACGAACATGCGCCCGCCGCGGTCATCGAGAATGACCTCGTCGAGATAGACGTTCCTGGCGCCGCACAGCGCGCAGGGCTTTTCGAACTTCTGCACCTCGAAAGGGTGGTCCTCGAAGTCGAGGCTGACGACGCGGGTGTAGGGCGGCACGGCGTAGATGCGCTTCTCCCGGCCGGCGCCGAAAAGCTGCAGCGCCGGCGACATGTGCATCTTCGGATTGTCGAACTTCGGCGTCGGCGACGGATCCATGACGTAGCGGCCCTCGACCTTGACCGGGTAGTCGTAGGTCGTGGCGATGTGGCCGTGGCGCGCGATGTCCTCGTAGAGCTTGACGTGCATGAGCCCGTACTCCTCGAGCGCATGCATCTTGCGCGTCTCGGTCTCGCGCGGCTCGAGGAAGCGCAGCGGCTCGGGGATCGGCACCTGGTAGACCAGCACCTGGCCCTCGCCGAGCGGGTGCTCCGGAATGCGGTGGCGGGTCTGGATGATGGTCGCCTTCGCCGTCTCGGTGGTCACCGCGACGTCGGCGACCCTGGCGAAGAAGGCGCGGATGGAGACGGCGTTGGTGGTGTCGTCGGCACCCTGGTCGATGACCTTCAGCACGTCGTCCGGCCCGATGATCGATGCGGTGATCTGCACGCCGCCGGTGCCCCAGCCATAGGGCATCGGCATTTCGCGCGAGGCGAACGGCACCTGGTAGCCGGGGATGGCGATGCCCTTCAGGATCGCCCGGCGGATCATGCGCTTCGTCTGCTCGTCGAGATAGGCGAAGTTGTAGCTGGCGATGTCGGCAGTCTGGGCACTCATTCGGCCGCCTCCCGGGTTTCGGTTACAACGGTAGCGGAAGCCCGCTCGTGCTCGGCGCGCATGCGGCGCACCAGATCGAGCTCGGCCTGGAAATCGACGTAGTGCGGCAGCTTCAGGTGCTCGACGAAGCCGGTCGACTGGACGTTGTCGAGATGCGAGACGACGAACTCCTCGTCCTGCGCCGGTGCGACCACGTCCTCGCCGAACTCGCGCGCCCTCAGCGCCCGGTCGCACAGCGACATGGCCATCGCCTTGCGCTCCGACTGGCCGAAGACGAGGCCGTAGCCGCGAGTGAACTGCGGCGGCACCTTGGCCGAGCCCTTGAACTGGTTGACCATCTGGCATTCGGTGACGCGCACGCGGCCGAGCGGCACGGCGAAGGCAAGCTCGGGAACGTCGAGCTCCAGCTCGACCTCGCCGATGCGGATCTCGCCGACGAAGGGGTGCGTGCGGCCGTAGCCGCGTTGCGTCGAATAGCCGAGCGCAAGCAGAAAGCCTTCGTCGCCGCGCGCCAGCGCCTGCAGCCTTGCGTCGCGGTCCATCGGAAACTCGAGCGGCTCGCGGGTGATGTCGGCCACCTCGCGATCGACGGGGAGTTCGCCGTCGGACTCGATCAGACCTTCCCCGGCCAGGATCTCGGAAACGCGCGGCATGCGCTCGTCGTCCGCCGCCCTGTGCGCCGGCGTTTCGACCGGACCGCCGGCAGCGAGTGCCGGATCGAGCAGGCGGTGCGTGTAGTCGAAAGTCGGGCCGAGCAGCTGACCGCCGGGCAGGTCCTTGTAGGTCGCCGAGATGCGCCGTTCGGTGAGCATGGCCGCGGTGTCGACCGGACGGGTATATCCGAAGCGCGGTAGCGTCGTGCGGTAGGCGCGCACCAGGAAGATCGCCTCGATGAGGTCGCCGCGGGACTGAACGATGGCGAGCGCAGCAAGCTCGCGGTCGTAGAGCGAGCCTTCGGCCATGACGCGGTCGACGCCCAGCGCCAGCTGTTCGACGATCTGTTCGAGCCGCAGCGCGGGAACGTCGCGATCGCCGCGGCGGCGGTCGGCGAGCAGCCGGTGGGCGTTGCTGATGGCGGCTTCGCCACCCTTGACGGCAACGTACATTTCAACCCTCCTTCGGCTCGATGCGGGTGGTGCGCGGCAGGCAGGCGATGCCTTCGGGCGCGGCGAGCACGATGTCGACGCCGCGCGGGAAGCGGGCGCCGTTCTGCCGCCACTGCTCGACGAAATGGCGCGGCAGCGGGGCGGGCGCGATCATGGCGGTGGTGGCGATGCCGGGGCCGCGCAGGACCAGCGGCTGGCCGCGGGACAGTGTCTCGACCTGGAGGATCAGCGTCGCCGAGCGGTCGGGGTATTCCTGGGTGCCCTGCGCAAAATTTTCGAGCGAGATGCTGTCGCCCGGCGCCGAGACGATGGCGAACTGCGCATCAGCGGGTGTCCGGGCCAGCGGCGCGCCGGCATGGAACCCCAGCCAGGCGACCGCGGCGCGCGAGGCCTGGAGCGCGGGATCGAGCCAGATTGCGGTCTCGTGATCGCAAAGCGTCAGAGCGACGGCCGCCCCCGCAGGCGTGAGCGGCGCCGGCGGCGCCGCGAGGGCGGCAAGCTGCCGGATCGTGCCCGGCCGGGCCATGGCGTCCATGACGGCGCGGAAGACGCCCTGCGCAGCAAAGATCGGATCGGCGAAGCCGCCGTCGAGCCTATCGGTCGTGCCCATCAATCCTCTCCTCGAACCATGGTGAAGAAATCGACCTTCGTCGCCGCGGTCTCCTCGCGGCGGCGCCGGTCGGCATCGGCGAGCATTGCGCGCAAGGGGGCCAGCAGCCTCGACTCGACGAGTTCGCGCCGCTTCGGATCCTGCCAGAGCGCGTCGGCGATCGCCGACAGGCGGGCCTTGTCGCGATCGCGGCCGAGCGCATAGGCATGGCCGACCTCGCCGGTGGGAAGCTTGACCGTGGCGCGCGTAACCGTCGCTTCGCCGACGTTGAAGGGCGCGCCGCCGCCGCCGATGCGTCCGCGGATCGTCACCAGGCCCGTCTCCGGTCCGCGCACGGGCTGGGCGTCCTCGGGAAGTTCCGCGGCCGCCCACAAGTCCGCCAGCACGAGTGCCGGCGCTGCGGCGAGCGTCGCCATCGCCGCCTTGCGCCCCGCCTCTTCCTGTCTTTCGCTTCGCCTGTCGTTCTTCATCGCCCACGCTCGATTTGTCTATTGTTCTATACAACTAGACAGATTATAGAGCGTTCGTACATGCTGTCCATGACGAGTTCGTGACAGGAGACATGATGACGTCATCCGACTCGATCGAGCGGCGCAGCGGCATCGCGCTGTGGCGGCAGATCGCCGATCGCATGCGCCAGGGCATCGCCGCGGGCACGCTGGGCGAGGACGGAAGGCTGCCGCCGGAACTGGCGCTCTCCGAACGGTTCGGCGTCAACCGCCATACGCTGCGCAGCGCCATCGCCGCCCTGGTTCAGGAGGGCGTGCTGCGCGCCGAGCAGGGCCGCGGCACCTTCATCGCCGACCGGCGGCGCCTCTCCTACCCGATCTCCAGCCGCACGCGCTTCTCCGCGGGCCTCGAAGGCCAGGCGCGCGAGCGCCGCAGCCTGCTCATCTCCCACGCGGTCGAACCGGCGGGTCCCGCAGCGGCGAAGGCGCTCGGCATCGCCGCGGGAGCGCCGGTGCTGCGACTGGAGACGGTCAGCGAGGCGGACGGCCGGCCGGTGTCGCGCGCGACCGCCTGGCTCGACGCCGGCCGCTTCGCCGGCTTCGCCGAAATCTATGCCGAGAGCCGGTCGATCACCGCCGCCTTCGCCCGATTCGGCGTCGCCGACTACCTGCGCAGGTCGACGCTCGTGACGGCCCGGCACGCCGATCCGGCCGACCTCGCCGACCTGCGCCTTTCGCCCGGCGCCATCGTGCTCGTGACGGTCGCCGTCAACGTCGATATAGAGGGCCGGCCCATCCAGTTCTCGGAGACCCGCTTCGCCGCCGACCGCGTCGAACTGTCGATCCAGAACTGAGCCCGAGACGCAACCGCCGGACCGAGACGTGAAGGAACTGCCCGAACTCCCGGTGACCGCCGTGCTCGGCCGCCTGATTGCGGCGCTGGATGCGCGGCCGAACGCCGTGCTCGTCGCCCCGCCCGGCGCCGGCAAGACGACGCTGGTGCCGCTCGCCCTGCTCGACGCGCGGTGGCGCGGCGACGGCAGGATCCTTTTGCTGGAGCCGCGCCGGCTCGCCGCCCGCGCCGCGGCCCGGCGCATGGCATCGCTCGTCGGCGAGGAGCCGGGCGGTACGGTCGGCTTCGCCATGCGGATGGAGAGCCGGACCTCGGCGGCGACGCGCATCCTGGTCGTCACCGAGGGCGTGCTGTCGCGCATGATCCTCGACGATCCGCAACTGCCGGGCATCGCCGCGGTGATCTTCGACGAATACCACGAGCGCTCGCTCGACGGCGACTTCGGCCTGGCGCTGGCGCTCGATGTCCAGTCGGCACTCAGGCCGGACCTCAGGCTGCTGGCGATGTCGGCGACGCTGGACGGCGCGCGGGTCGCGGAGCTGATGGGCGGCGCATCCGTCATCGCCAGCGAGGGGCGCAGCTTTCCCGTCGAGCTGCGCTACCGCGAACGCGCGCCGGGCGTGGCCGTGGAGGACGCGACGGCGCGGGCGATCCGCGACGCACTCGCCGAGGAGACCGGCAGCGTGCTCGCCTTCCTGCCCGGCCAGGGGGAGATCAACCGCACGGCGGAGCGGCTGGCCGACCGGCTTCCCGCGGACGTCGATCTCGTGCCGCTCTACGGCCAGCTCGACGGCAAGGCGCAGGACGCGGCGATCCGCCCGGCGCCGCCGGGCCGACGCAAGGTCGTGCTGGCCACCTCGATCGCAGAGACGTCCATCACCATCGACGGCGTGCGCATCGTCGTCGACTGCGGGCTGTCGCGCCAGCCGAAATACGAGCCGGCGACGGGACTGACGCGGCTGGAGACGGTACGCGCCTCGCGCGCTTCCGCCGACCAGCGCGCCGGCCGCGCCGGGCGGACGCAACCCGGCATCGCCGTCAGACTGTGGCGCGCCGAGCAGAACGCGGCGCTGCCGGCCTTCTCGCCGCCCGAAATCCTCGAAGCCGACCTCTCCGGCCTCGTGCTCGACTGCGCGGCGTTCGGCGTCACCGATCCGGCGACGCTCTCCTTCCTAGACCCGCCGCCCAAGCCGGCGCTGGCCGAGGCGCGGGCCCTGCTCGCCGACCTCGGCGCCATCGACGAGGGCGGACGGCTGACCGAGGCCGGGCGCGCCATGCGCGGCCTCGCCCTTCCCGTCCGGCTCGCCCACATGGTGGCGGAGGCGGCACGAGACGGACATGCCGGGGACGCCGCCCTTCTCGCAGTGCTGCTCACCGAGCGCGGGCTGGGCGGCGACGGCGCCGACCTCGAGCGCCGGCTGTCGCGCTTCCGCGGCGAACGCTCGCCGCGCGCGGTCGCGGCACGCCAGCTCGCCGAGCGTCTGGCCCGGCAGGCGTCGAAGCGCGGCACGGGGTCCGCCGGCGATGCACCCTCGGCCGGCGCACTGCTCGTCCACGCCTTCCCCGACCGCGTCGCGATGGCGCGCGGCGAACGCGGCCGCTTCGTGCTGGCCAACGGCCGCGGCGCCATGGTCGACGCCGCCGACCCGCTCGCAGGGGAGACGTTCCTCGTCGTCGCCGACCTGCAGGGCAAGGCGCAGAACGCCCGGATCGCCGCAGCCGCGCCGATCGTCGAGGCGGATCTCCGCGCCGCGCTCGGCGATCGTGTGACCCGCACGACGGAGACGGCCTTCGACCCGGCGCGTCGCGCGGTGCGCGTGCGCGAGACGGCGCGGCTCGGCGCGATCCTTCTTTCGGAACGCATGCTGCCCGCCCCGACGGGCGCCGAGGCGGACAGGGCGATCGTCGCGGCGCTGAAGGATCACGGCCTGGAGCTGCTGCCGTGGAACCGCGAGACGACGGCGCTGCGCCACCGCCTCGCCTGGCTGCGCAAGGGTCTCGGCGAACCGTGGCCGGACGTCTCCGACGCGGCGCTGGCGGCTGCCCTCGACGACTGGCTGCTGCCCTTCCTGTCGGGCCAGGCCGCGTTCGACCGGATCGACGCCGGCGCCGTGCGCGAGGGCCTGATGTCGCTGGTGCCGCACGATCTGCAGCGTCGCATCGCCACGCTGGCGCCGACGCATTTCGAGGCGCCGACGGGCAACCGGTTGCCGATCGACTACGAAGGCGAGACGCCGACGCTTTCGATCCGCGTCCAGGAACTGTTCGGCCTCGACCGGCATCCGACGATCGCCGGCGGCACCGTACCGCTGACGCTGGAGCTGCTTTCGCCGGCGCACCGGCCGATCCAGACGACGGCCGACCTGCCGCGCTTCTGGCGCGGCTCCTGGGCGGACGTGCGCGCCGACATGCGCGGGCGGTATCCGAAGCACGTCTGGCCGGAGGTCCCGCAGCAGGCCGAGCCGACCAGCCGCGCCAAGCCGCGCGGCAGATAGGGCTTTTCGGCCGCGGCGCGCTGGCGCATAAGACGGCCATGCGCGAGACCATCCTCCACGACACGCAAAGCACCCGGCTCAGGCTGAACACGCTGATCCGCCTGCGCTGGCTGGCGATCGGCGGCCAGAGCGCCACGGTGATCGCGGTCGGCTACTGGCTCGCCTTCCCGCTCCCCGTCGGGGTCTGCTTCGCGCTGATCGCCTCGTCGGCCTGGCTCAACCTGTTCCTGGCGTTCCGCTATCCGGCGACGCACCGCCTGCGCCCCGCCGCGGCGATGGCGATCCTGCTCTTCGACGCCGCGCAGCTCGCCGGCCTGCTCTACATGACCGGCGGCCTCGACAATCCCTTCGCCCTCCTGATGACCGTGCCGGTCGTCGTTTCCGCCACGTCGCTGCCGCTGCGCATGACGGCGCTGCTGGGAGCCTTCGCCATCGCGGCGACGACGCTGCTCGCCGTCTTCCACGAGCCGCTGCCGTGGTTCCCCGGCGAGACGCTGGAGATGCCGTTCCACTACACGGCGGGCATGTGGATGGCGGTGGTGTCGAGCATCACCTTCACCGCGGTCTACGCATACCGGGTCGCCGAGGAGGCGCGCCTGCTCGCCAACGCGCTGTCGGCGACCGAGCTGGTGCTGCAGCGCGAGCAGCACCTGTCGGCCCTCGACGGGCTGGCGGCCGCGGCGGCGCACGAGCTGGGAACGCCGCTGGCCACGATCGCGCTGGTCGCCAAGGAGATGGAGCGGACGCTGGGCTCCGACCCGCGCTTCCAGGAGGACGTCACGCTGCTCAGGTCGCAGAGCGAGCGCTGCAAGGGCATCCTGAAGCGGCTGACCAGCCTGTCGGCAGAGAACGAGACCCACCTCGCGCGGCTGCCGCTGACCTCGCTGATCGAGGAGGTGGTGGCCCCTCACCGCGACTTCGGCATCGCCATCCGGCTGGAGCCCGGCGAGCGGATCGGCCCCGAGCCGGTGTGCCGGCGCAACCCGGGCGTCGCCTACGGGCTCGGCAACCTCGTCGAGAACGCCGTCGACTTCGCCCGCGAAAGCGTCATCGTGCGCTGGCGTTGGGACGGCGAAACCGTGGGGCTGACGATCATCGACGACGGCGCGGGCTTCCCGCCGGACATCATCGACCGGATCGGCGAACCCTACATGTCGACCCGGCACGGCGCGGAGAAGGGGGGCGGCGGGCTGGGGCTCGGCCTGTTCATCGCCAAGACGCTGATCGAGCGCGCCGGCGCCACGCTGGCGTTCCAGAACGCCTTCGTCCCGGGCCAGGGCGCCGTCGTCGACATCGAATGGCCGCGGCAAGGCTTCGTCGACGCGGAGCAGCCCGCCTGAGGCCCAAGACCAAAGCCTGATCGATCGCGGTTTGGACTCTTCCCGGCAAATCAATATATAGCGGGTGAGGGAGAAAAACGGGCGGACCGACAGGATGACGACAGAAAGCGAACAAACGCTTCCGAACGCCGGCGAAGGAGACATGTCCCTTCTGATCGTCGACGACGACAAGCCCTTCCTGGCGCGGCTCGCCCGCGCGATGGAGGGACGCGGATTCAAGGTCGAGACGGCCGACAGCGTCGAGGAGGCGATCGCCAGGGCGCGCGCCAATCCGCCCGCCTACGCCGTGGTCGACATGCGGCTGGGCGACGGCAACGGCCTCGACGTCGTCGCGGCGATCCGCGAGAAGCGCGCCGACGCGCGCACCATCATCCTCACCGGCTACGGCAACATCGCCACCGCCGTGACCGCGGTGAAGCTCGGCGCCATCGACTATCTGTCGAAACCCGCCGACGCCGACGACATCTATGCCGCGCTGACGCGCACCGGCGAAGCGCGCGCCGCGCCGCCGGAGAACCCGATGTCGGCCGACCGGGTGCGCTGGGAACACATCCAGCGCGTCTACGAGATGTGCGACCGCAACGTTTCCGAGACGGCGCGCCGGCTGAACATGCACCGGCGCACCCTGCAACGCATCCTGGCGAAACGCGCGCCGCGCTAGCGGCGCATGGCCAGGCCGCGTTCCTAACGGAACGCACGCACCCTCTCCTCGGAGAGCACGGCGAGTTCGCGCCGGTCCGACGGCAGCGGCACGAAGGTGACGCCGAGACCGGTCGGGCGCAGCGTGCACAGGGCGAAGCCCGCCCCGGCGACGGCGCGCAGGCCGCTTCCATGAAGCGGGTCGAAGGCGTTGTGCAGGCCCGTGCCGACGACGACGGGCACGCCGTTCCATACCGCCACCCGGTCGACATGGACGTGGCCGGCGAGGACGCCGGCGACGTTCCTGCCGCGGATCGCTTCGCCGAGCCGCGCCGAATCCGCCTGGCCGAGGGTCTCCCAGGGCAGCTGGCTTTCCGCGTCGAGGGCCGGCGCGTGGTGGACGACGACGATCTTCGCCATGTCCGGATGGCTCGCAAGCGCGCGCTCCAGGAAGGCGAAGGCGCCGTCGTCGAGGGCGCCGCCGATGCGGCCGGGCACGCTGGAATCGAGCACGACGACATGGACGCCCCCGATCACGGCCTCGTGGCAGTAGGGCCGGTCGAGGTCGTGCGTCCGGTCGAGCATGCCCCGGTAGAAACCGGGCCGCGTGTCGTGGTTGCCGAGCGCATAGAGGAGCGGGAAGCCGATGCCGCTCAGGCGTTCGCGAAGATAGCGGTAGCTGGCGACGTCGCCGTGGTTGGTCAGGTCGCCCGAGACGACGGCGAAGGCGGGCTTCCGCTCCATCGCCGCGATCATGGCGAGCATCTCGTCGAGCCTGGCGCCGGTATCGGCGAGGAGACTCGCGTCGCCGAGCGCCGGGTCGGAGACGTGGAAATCGGTGAGGTGGAGGAAGGTCGTCACTGGCTACGGTCCTGTCTGCTCGTTCCGCGAGGGCTCGATAGCGGAGACGTAAGACGTTTCGATGTCGGTGGGAAAGAGGATGCGGCGGCACCCCTTCGCGGACAAGCGAGTTCGTGCCCGGGAGGGCATGGCGGGATGGCGGGTTCGG
>CALFXR010000047.1 GCA_937958475.1 uncultured Mesorhizobium sp.
TACACCGACCTCAAGACCGCATGGATATCGCTGTGATGCACGCGCCGACGGGTACGGTGGCCGAAACGGTCGACAGGCTGATCGACGCCGAGCAGGCGCGCTTCGCGGACACGCACCCGCGCTCGGCCGAGGCCTGGTCGCGCGGCCGCGAGCACTTCCTCTATGGCGGCCCGTCGCACTGGATGCGGCGCTGGGCGGGCGGCTTTCCCGTCTATGTCGAGGCGGCGCGCGGCTGCCATGTCCGCGACATCGACGGGCACGATTATGTCGACTTCTGCCTCGGCGACACCGGCGGCATGTGCGGCCACGCGCCGGAGGCGGTGACGCGTGCGGCGGTGCGGCAACTCGAGCGCGGCACCACCCACATGATGCCGACGGAGGACAGCCTGTGGGTCGGCGAAGAGCTGGCCCGCCGCTTCGGCCTGCCCTACTGGACCCTGACGACATCGGCCACCGACGCCAACCGCGGCGCGATCCGTATCGCCCGCATGATAACCGGCCGCGACAAGGTGCTGGTCTTCTCCGGCTGCTACCACGGCGGTGTCGACGAAGCACATGTCGAACTGCACGACGGGCGCCTGCGCATGCGCAACATGATCCACCCCAACGGGGTCGACCATTCGCGCGTCTCGAAGGTCGTGCAGTTCAACGACGTCGGCGCCCTGGAGGAAGCCCTGGCGCCCGGCGACGTGGCCTGTGTCGTCATGGAACCGCTGATGACCAATTTCGGCATGATCCCGGTCGCCGACGGTTTCCACGAGGCCGTGCGCGAGGTGACCCGGCGCACGGGGACGGTGCTGGTCATCGACGAGACCCATACGCTATCCTGCGGGCCGGGCGGCTACACCGCGCTCCACGGCCTGGAACCGGACATCCTCGTGGCGGGCAAGGCCATCGCCGGCGGCATCCCGGCCGGCGTCTTCGGCGTCACCACTTCGGTCGCCGAGCGGCTCTGGCGGATCGTGCCCCTCGTCAATCCGCGGCAACGCCAGTCGGCGCATTTCGGCATCGGCGGCACGCTCGCCGGCAATGCCCTGACCATCGCCACGATGCGCGCGGTGCTGGAGGAGGTGCTGACGCCGGCGAACTATGCCGGCATGATCGCCCGCGCCGGCCGCCTGGCCGAGGGTGCGCGCGCGGTGATCGGACAGCATCGCCTACCATGGCACGTCACGCAGATCGGGGCACGGGCGGAGATCATGTTCAGCCCGGCGCCGCCGCGCGACGCAGCGGACGTGGCGGCGACGCGACGCGGCGACCTCGAGACGCTTCTCCACGCCTTATATATGAACGAGGGCGTTATCGTGACACCCTTCCACACCATGTTCCTGACGTGCCCCGCCACCGCGGATGCCGACGTCGACCGCCACACCGCCGTGTTCGCCGCGTTCGCGCGCAAGGTCATCGAAGCCGGGGTGGCCTGAGGCGATGGCGTTCGATCTCTCCGGACGGGTCGCACTGGTGACCGGCGGCGGCCGCGGCATCGGGGCGGCCATCGCCACGCGGCTGGCCGAGGCCGGGGCGCGCGTCGCCATCTGCAACCGGACGCCCGAACCCGCCGAGGAACTGGCGGACCGTCTCGCTGCCCGGGGCCTCTCGGCGCGCACCATTGCCTGGCCCGGAACCGGCCGGGCCGAGGTCCGCGCCATGGTCGATCGCCTCGCCGCCGACGACGGGCGGCTCGACATCGCGGTCCACAATGCCGGCAGCTGCCCCTGGGCCTCGATCGACGATCTCGACGAGGACGGGCTCGACCAGGCGCTGGACATCAACCTCCGCGCCTTCGTCTGGCTGGTGCAGGCCTGCGTGCCGCACATGCGCGCCAACCGGTTCGGACGGCTCCTGGTGACCTCCTCGGTGTCGGCGCGCGTCGCGATGGGCGGCGGCGCGCACTATTCGGCCGCCAAGGCCGGCGTGAACGCCTTCGTGCGCGGCGCCGCCTTCGAGCTCGCCCGCGACGGCATCACCGTAAACGGGGTGGAGCCGGGCTTCATCGCCAAGCCGGGACGCGGCACGCTGTCGACCGCGGAGAAGCAGGCCGCGATCGGCCGCCACATTCCCATGGGCCGCATGGGCGACGCCGACGACGTCGCCTTCGCCATGCTCTACCTGGCATCGCTGGAGGCCAAGTACGTCACGGGTCAGATGATCGTCGTCGACGGCGGCTCGACGCTGCCGGAGACGGGCTATGCCGTCGAAGATCGCTGGGGGCTCGCGTGACGGAGCGACTGGACGGCCGCAGGGCACTGGTGACGGGCGCAGCCACCGGCATGGGCCGCGCGACGGCCGAGCTGTTCGCGCGCGAAGGCGCCTCGCTCGTGCTGTTCGGGCTGGGCGGCGCGGTGCTCGACGAAGCCGCCGTCGCGACCGGCGGCGTGGCCGTGCACGGCAGCGTGACCGACGACGCCGACATCGCCCGCGCTATCGAGGCCTGCGGCGGAAGGCTCGACATCCTGGTCAACGCGGCCGGCATCATCCTGCTCGACGAACCGGAGAGCCTTTCCGACGACGCCTGGGAACGCAGCTTCGCCGTCAACGCGACGGGTACGATGAAGGTCTGCCGCGCTTCCCTGCCGCTGCTGAAACAGCGCGGCGGGGCGATCGTCAACATCGCCTCGGTCGGCGCCTTCAACGGCAGTCCGGTCAACGCCGCCTATTCCGCCAGCAAGGCGGCGCTCGTCTCCTACACCCGCACGCTCGCCTATGCCCACGGCCCCGACGGCATCCGCGCCAACGCCGTCGCGCCGGGCTGGGTACGCACGCCGATGAGCGAGTGGGAGATGGCCGAGGCGGCGCGGCGGAACGGCACGACGGCTGAGGAGGAATTCGCCGCGCTCGCCGGTCGCATCGCGCTGAGGCGAGTTGCCGAACCGGAAGAGATCGCCGCCTGCTGCCTGTTCCTCGCTTCGGACGAGGCCTCCTTCGTCACGGGCGCGGTACTCGTCGCGGACGGTGGCGGGCGATCCCCGACCCACAGCAGGGCTGTCTGAAGATCGTCTCGACCGGCCGCGGCGCGCTTGCGGTCGGGGTCGGCCGGAAACGCCGGGCCGCGGATCACCTCAATCCCCAGTAGGGCCGGCTCAGCAGCGTCCGGCCCGCGACGATCCGGTCGACGAACTCGCCCACCGAAGCGTCGACGGACGGCGTCGCGGCGTGACGCCTGAGGAAGTGGGCGACGGGTTCGCGAAGGATCTCGTCGAGGTCGGACGCCACCTCGAAGTCGCCGACGAGCCGCCTGATCTTCGAGCAGTCGAAGACCGTCGGCCAGACCTTGTCGCCGTGGAGCGGACCGCGCCATTCCTCGTTGAAGTCCGACAGCGTCGTCGCCGGAACGCGGACGATCCGCGCCTCGACGCCCAGAGCGCGCGCGATCGCACGGTAAATGTCGTCCCATCCGTGGCCTTTGCCGGCAGCGATATGGACAGCCTCGCCCGCGGCTTCCGGCCTGCCGAACAGACGTACGAAGGGCACGGCGAAATCGCTTGCGCGGGTGAGCGTCCAGGGAACGTCGCCATCGTCCGCGACGACGACGGGCCGCCCGGCGAGCATCCTCTGCCCGATCAGGTCGCCCTCGAACAGCATCGTCGGCAGGCGCGTCCGGATCGTGTGCGCCGGCCGCACGATCGTGAAGTCCAGCCTGTGCTGGTCCCGCAGCACGCGCTCGCAGGCGATCTTCTGCCGCGCATAGTCCCATAAGCCGTTGCCGAGCGGCGCCTCCTCGGTCAGCGGCATCACGGCCTCGCGCTTGTCGTAGACGGCGGCCGAAGAGACCAGGATGTACTGGCCGGTGCGGCCGCCAAAGGCGGCGAGATCGCGCTCGACCCGGTCGGGCGTCAGCGCGAGGAACTGGCAGACCACGTCGAAGCCCCTCGCGGCGAGTGCGGCATAGGCGCCGCCGTCCTCGATGTCGCCGACGACGACCTCGACTTCGGCCGGGAGGTCGCCGAGGTTCCGTCCGCGATTGTAGACGGTCACCCTGTGGCCGGCCGCGACCGCCTCGCCGACGCAGGGCAGGGAAATCTCGCCCGAGCCGCCTATGAAGAGGACATCCATCGACTTGCTCCCCTCTCGCGCAGGTCGTAGGCCGCGACGTTGCCGATCGGAATCTAGGCGTCGAGTACCAGGCGTGCGCCCTTGCAGCGCGACACGCAGATCATCATCGTGTCGGTGGGCGCACCGTCGAGGACGCAGTCGCGGTGGTCCGGGATGCCTTCCAGCACGCGCGTCTCGCAGGTTCCGCACACCCCCTCGAGACAGGAGCCGAAGACGTCTGCTCCGACGGCCTCGGCGGCGGCGAGTATCGACTTGCCAGGCTCAACGACGATCGTGACGCCGGTCCGCTCGAGATGGACCTCGAACGCATGATCGGGCTGGCGCAGGCCGACGCGCTCTGGCCTGGCTGGCGCGGCAAAGCGCTCCATGTGCGCCTTGATCCCTGCCGCGCGGCAGCGGTTGTCGACCTCGTCGAGCAGCCGCGCCGGACCGCACGCATAGACCGCGGTAGCGGCGGGCAGGTTGCTGAGGACGTTCCCCAGGGCGAGCAGCGTTCCCTCGCTCTTCGCGTAGAGCGACACGCGCGAACCGTGCCAGAGCTCCAGCGCGCCGGCGAAGGCCATGCTCTCCGGCCGGCGCCCGGCATAGTGGAGTTCCCAGGAGCGCCCGTCGCGTTCGAGCGCCCCGATCATCGGCAGGAACGGCGTGATGCCGATGCCGCCGGCGACGAACACCACATGAGGCGCCTCGCGCAGCGGAAAACGGTTCACCGGCAGGCCCCCTTGAAGGGACGCGCCTTCCACGCAGGACCGGTGGACGGCGGCCGATCCGCCGCGCCCGTTCTTCTCGAGAAGCACGGCGACGTTCCAGCGGCTCGTGTCGCGCGGGTCGCCGCAAAGCGAGTACTGGCGCACGATGCCACCGCCGTCGAGATAGAGGTCGACATGTGCGCCCGGCGCCCAGGCCGGGAGCGGCCGGCCGTCCTTCGCGGCGAGACCGAGCAGGACGACGTCGTCGGCCACCAGCCGGCGACGCTCGACCGTCAACGCGATGAGGTTCCTCCCCGGCGCGGCCGCCGGGAGCGGCCGCAGGAGCTCGTCCGATTCCACGGCCGGTCCTAGTCCTGCGCGCCCGCGTCGGCCCTCGCCCGCCGGTCATCGCCGACCGACCGCGTGCGCTCGGCCCTGACCGCCTGGAGGAAGGGCCGCGCCCAGGCGCCGTCCGGCGTCACGTCGGAATTCTCGCGCGCGAGTTCCGCCAGGATCTTGCGATACTCGACGGTCATCCGGTCGGCTCGGGTATGCATCTCCGTCTGCACTTCCAGGGGAAACTCCGGACGGATGTGGGAAAGGAGTTCGCGGTCTTCGGCCTGGATCCTGCGGTCGAGCGCGACGATACCGGCGCGCTTCGCCTCGCCGGGATTGTCGTTGCGGGCGACGAACTGGCAGAACAGCGTGTGGTTGTCGTCGACCGGCGTCGCCGTCTTGAAGAGGACGTGCCGGAGCCCGTTCTCGTATTCCATGACGTCCTTGTAGACAAAGGGCTGGACGAGTTCGGCATTGGTCACGCGGATCGTGTAGTCGCCGGTCAGCCCGGTGTTGGCCTTCAGCGCTTCGCTCAGGCGGGCGCGATAGCTGACACGCGACCGCAGCTTGTGTCCGTCGCGCTCGATCTCGTAGCTCTCGAACTTCGGCGACGACGAATCCCCGATCGTGTTGCGATGGGTCCAGGCGACATGGGCGAGGTCGAGCGCGTTGTCGATCACGCGCGGCGCCGAGGTCGGCCATACCTCCATCACCTCGTGCATCAGGACGAAGCCGGGATCCTCCGCCTCGGGCAGTGCCGGAATCGAGGCGCGCGGCATCCCGGGGCAGACCCAGACCAGCCCGTAGCGCTCGTCGGCGAGGACGGACAGGGCGCGGGCACGCGGCGGGATCGGCTTGTCGTCGTCGTTCTGCGGAATGCGCGTGCAGGCGCCGCTCGTGTTGAACGCCCACCCGTGATACGGGCAGACGATGTCGCCCTTGTCGAGCCAGCCCTGCGAAAGGCGCGCGGCGCGATGCGGGCATTCGTCGACGGCGCACCCGATCGATCCGTCGGCGCCCCGCCAGACGACATAGTTGTCGCCGAGCAGCCGGACTGCGAGCGGCTTGTCGGCGACGTCGCTCGAATAGGCGACCGGATACCAGTACTCACGGAAGGCGGGGACTTCGCTCACAAGCATGGGGTGCTCCTGTCTTCGGCGTTGATCGATGTCGCGGGCGCCATGGCGTCAGGCCCTGGCGAAAGGCTTGCCGACGCCCGCCGGACCGGAGGCGCGGCCGACGAAGGTCGCGAGCGCGAGGAGCGCCAGCACATAGGGCAGGGCGATCAGCAACTCGTGCGGGATGTCCCGCCACAGGATCTGCGTGCGCAGTGCGATCGCGTCGGCAAAGCCGAAGGCTATGCACGCCAGGGCGGCCGGCCAGACCCGCCATTTGCCGAAGACCATCGCCGCGAGCGCGAGGAAGCCCCGCCCCTGGGTCATCGACGCCTGGAACATGTCCAAGGTGACGATCGACAGGTAAGCGCCGCCCAGCGCGCCGAACACACCCGAGGCGACGACGGCGAAGAAGCGCGTGCGGACCACGGGAATGCCCGCGGCGTCGGCCGATTCGGCGGATTCTCCGCAGGCCCGGATCCGAAGGCCGGCATCGGTGCGGAACAGCACCCACCAGACGAGGACGACCAGCGCCAGGCAGGCGTAGTCGACAAGGCCGAGCGACGAGAATATGCGCCCGACATAGGGCAGGTCCGCGAGGAACGGCACGCGGATGTTGGGGATCTTCGCCACGCTCGGCGTCAGGCCGTCGACGTTCCAGATGACGGGAATGAGCGCCGCGGTGAGGCCGGCGCCGATCAGGTTGATGGCCGCCGACGCGACCACCTGGTCGCCGCGCAGGGTCACCGTCATCAGCGCCAGCAGGCTACCCGAAAAGACACCGGAAACGAGCGCGCCGACGATGCCGAGCCACGGATTGCCGGTGAAGTAGGTGACCAGCACGGCGCCGAACGCCCCGATCAGCATCATGCCTTCGAGGCCGATGTTCATGACGCCCGAGCGTTCGCTGATCAGGCCGCCGAGCATCGGCATCAGGATCGGCAGCGCGAGATGCAGCGCACTTATGACCAGCGAAATCGTCAGAAGGTTGCTCACTTCGAAGCCTCCGTATCGGCCTGGCCGACCTGTTGCGCCGCCCCGGCGTATCGGCGCCGCAAGGCGGAAAGCAGCCGAAGCGCGGCCGGCTGCGCGGCGACGAAGGCGACCACCAGGCCCGACACCACGCCGACCATCTCGCGGCTGATGCCGGCGACCGCCTGCAGCGGCACGGAGCCGGCATGCAGTACCGCGAAGAAGAAGGCGGACGCGATGACGCCGACCGGCGACAGCGCGCCGAGCAGCGCGACCGCGATGGCGTCGAAGCCGTAGCCGGGCGAGAAGGCGGCGTAGAAGCGGCCGAAGACACCCAGCACCTGCACCGCGCCGGCGAGCCCGGCGAGAGCGCCCGAGGCGAGCATTGCGAGGATCGTGACGCGGGCGATCGATACCCCGCTGGCCCGCGCCGCACCCTGGTTGGCGCCCATGAGCCTCAGCCGGAAGCCCGCCGGCGTGCGGTAGAGCACCCACATGACGACGATGACGGCCGCGAGGGCGACGGGGAGACCGGCGTGAAGCCGCGTGCCCTCCCAGATGATCGGCAGCCTTGCTCCGTCGGGCACGCGCTCTGTCGCCGAAGGCTGGTCGGCAGCGACGAACGGACCGGTGGGCGAGACGGCGTATTCATAGATCGCCACGGCGACGAAGTTCATCATGATCGTGGTCACCACCTCGTGGGCGCCGCGATAGGCCTTGAGCAGCGCCGGGATCAGCGCGAACAGCGCGCCGCCGGCCATGCCGGCAAGGATGCAGACCACCATCAGCAGCGTCGGCGGCAGGTCGAGCGACGCGCCGACGATGCCGGCGACCAGGCCGCCGAAGACGAGCTGGCCCTCGACGCCGATGTTGAAGAGGCTGGCGTGGAAGGCGACGGCGACGGCGAGGCCGGCGATCAGCAGGGGAACCATCTGGACCAGCGTCTCGGCGATCGCCGGCCCGCTGCCCAAGGCCCCGCCGAACAGCGCCCCCGCCGTGCGCCAGAGGTCGGAGCCGCCGATCCAGATCATCGGCATCGACGCAAGGAGCGCGGCGGCGATGGTCAAGGTGAAGGTCAGGACCTGGCCGCCGAGACTGCCCGACAAGGCGTGGAAATGTGCGACGAGCCGCGGAAGGAGCCCCATGTTCCCGGCCGCGGCCACGCCGGTTTCGCCCCTCAGCGTCTCGGCCATGATCGCCGGATCCATCCGCGCCTGACGGCGACCGGTCGAGGCGGCGGCGATCGGGGCGGCGGTCGGGAGCGAATCGATCGTCATGGCCGCGCCTCCTGTTCGACCCCGGACATCCAGCTGCCGATCCTGTCGATGTCGGCCTCGGCGGTGGTTGTTTCGCCGACGATGCAGCCCTGTCTCAGGACGACGATCCGGTCGGCGATGGTGAACACTTCGGTCAGGTCGAGGCTCAGCAGGAGAACGCCTCCCCCGCGGTCGCGCAGTCCGATCAGGGCCTCGTGGACGGCGGCGGTCGAGCCGATGTCGAGGCCGCGGGTCGGCTGGGCGGCGATCATCAGCCGCGGCGCACGCGACAGTTCGCGGCCGACGACCAGCTTCTGCTGGTTGCCGCCCGAAAGGCTCGTCACCGGACCCTCGATGGAGGCTGCGCGAACCTTGTGGCGCCGCACGATACCGGCGGCGAACCGCGCGCGCCTGCGACGCGAAAGCCAGAAGGGCGTCGGTGCGAAAGGCGCACCGTCGACGAAGCCGATGCTGGCATTGTCGACGATGCTCATCGCGTCGGCGACGGCCAGATTGTGGCGATCCTCGGGAATATGGGCGATGCCGCTCTGGAAGCGATTCAGCGTCGACATGCCGGTGACATTGCGCCCGTCGAGCGTGATGCTGCCGCCTGCGGCCGGCCTCAGGCCCATCAGCAGCTCGACGAACTGCGCCTGGCCATTGCCTTCGACGCCGACGACGGCGAGAATCTCGCCGCCGCGCACGTCGAGGTCAATCGGACCGAAGCGCTCGCCGTCGGAGAGCTGGCGCACCGAAAGCACGGACGGCCATATGTGGCTCGATCGCGACGGCACCTCGGGGCGGTTGCGGCCGATCATCAGCCGTACCAGCTTCGCTTCCAGCGCGTGGCGTTCGGCGGGATCGGCGAATGTCCGCGGCACATCGGCCTCTCCGGCAACGGCGCCGTCCCGCAACACGGTGACGCGATCGCAGAGACGCATGATCTCCGGCATCTTGTGGCTGATCAGGACGATGGTCGTCCCCTGCCGCTGCAGGTTCTGCAGCAGCGCATAGAGTTCCTCGGCGTCGGGGGGCGAGAGCGCGGCCGTCGGCTCGTCGAGCACGAGCGTCGTGACGCCGCCCCACAGGGCCTTCAAGATCTCCACCTTCTGCCGCGCGCTGACGGAAAGTGTCTCGCAGCGGGCCATCGGATCGATGCCGAAGCCGAGCCTTTCGGAAAGCTCGATCGCCCGCCGCCTCGCCGATTCGAGGTCGAGAGGGCGCAGCCACCGCCCGACAAATCCGGTCGCGGCGCGGCCGAGGATCAGGTTCTCGACGACGGTGAGCTTTCCGATCAGGCTGAAATGCTGCTGCACCATGCCGATTCCGGCGGACAATGCGTCCGCCGAGGAGCGGAACGCGACCGGCCGGCCGCCGATCTCGATACGGCCGGCATCCGGCCGCATCATGCCGAACAGGATCTTCATCAGGGTCGACTTGCCGGCGCCGTTCTCGCCGAGCAGGCCGTGGATGGATCCCGGACGGACGGACAGGTCGATGGAGCGGTTGGCCTTGACCGGCCCGAAATGCTTGCTCACGCCGACCAGCCGGATGGCCGGCGGCGTGGTGTCGGGCCGCGGGGCGCCGTCTGTCGTCAAAGTTTCCTCGCGGCCCGGGTTCATCACTTGCTCGCCGGATTGAACGCCTTCAGCTCTTCGGCATTGGCCGGCACCTTCATCGATCCGTCGAGGATTGCCGCGGTCGCGGCCTCGACCTTCGCCATGATCTCCGGCGACAGCGTATCGATGTTGGCCGGGCAGAGGCCGACCGCCTTCTCCTTGAGACCGAGGCTGACGGTGCCGCCGGCGAACGTCCCCTTGGCCGCCGCGGTGTTGGAGAACACGACGGCGCCGGCGACGTCCTTGACCGCAGAGGTGAGGAAGTTGTCGGGAGCGAACTGGCCCTTGCAGGTGTCGACGCCGATCACCCAGTAGCCCTTGCCCAGGCCCTTGGCCGCATCGAAGATGCCGCGACCACCGCCGCCGGCGACGTCCATGATCAGGTCGGCGCCGATATCGAAGATGCCGAGCGCGAGTTCCTTGGCCTTGGCGGGCTCTGTGAAGGAGCCGACGAAGGCGGACGATACCTCGATCTGCGGATTGACGTAGCGAAGGCCCGCCTCGAAGCCCGACAGGAAGCGCACGACCGGCGGCGTCTCCATGCCGCCGATGAAGCCGACGCGGGTTCCCTTGGTCGTCATCGCCGCGGCGATGCCGGCGAGGAACGCCGCCTCGTGCTCGCGGAAGGTGATGCTGGCGACGTTCGGCAGCGGCTTCTTGTCCTTGTCGACGGCGACCGCGTCGATCAGCGTGAACTTCGCATCCGGATTGGCGAGCGCGACCTCGGTCAGCGCGTCGCGGATGCCGAAGCCGACGCCGGTCGTCACGGTGGAGCCGCTGTCGACCGCCTGCTGCAGGTTCGGCACGAACTGCGACTGGTTGGACGACTGGATCACCAGCGGTTTTCCGCCCAGTTCCTTGGCGCTGGTCTCGACGCCGAGCTTGGCGAGGTCGTTGAAGCCCTGGTCGCCGAGGCCGGCCTGGTTGGTCACCATCGACCAGACGAAGTCCGCGGCAGAGGCCGGAGCGGACAGGCCGACGCCGAACGCCAGGAGCGCCGCCGAGGCCATCATGGCGCCGAAGCGGCGCCGGTTGGAAACCGCCATTTCTTTCAGGCAAGTATGCATGGTCATCTGCTCCTGAGCTTGAGAAGGAAGGAAGAAGAAATCAATTCAAAGAAGGCGCGGCTCATTGACCGGCCCACCCCGTGTGCGCCTCGAGCCGGGTGCCGAGGCGCGGCTCCGATGCGCGTTCGAGAGCGATGGCGACGGCCTCCTCGGGCGTCGCTGCGAAGCTGATGGCGACGACGCGGCGGTCGTCCAGCCACTTGCCGTCCTCGATCGCGCCGCGCAGGCGGTCGGCCCACCCGGACGTGCCCTCGAGGACCACCAGCGGCACGCCGGAATCATAGGCGATGGTCACTTCGTTCAGGGTGCCGACGCCGCCGCCGATCATGATGACGCTGTCGCAGCCGCGCGCCGTGAGAATGTTGCGGACCGTGCCCATGCCCGTGGCGAAGACGAGGTCGACATAAGGATTGGCACGCGCCTTGTCCGCGTATGGCAGGAAGCCGATGGTCAGGCCACCGGCTTCGCGGGCGCCGCGGCTGGATTCCTCCATGACGCCACCGGTGCCGCCGCTGACCAGCGCCGCACCCGCTCCCGCAATGCCACGGCCGACCTCGTAGGCGGCGCGGGAGACCAGTTCCGGGAGTTTCTCTCCCTGCCGGGCGCTTCGTCCGATTACCCCGATGGTCAGCATGACGCGTCGATGCCCCTATTCGCAGACCGCGTGGAAATCGGCAGGCTGGTCAGGCCGTGCCGCGCTCCCGCACCCGCTCGCGATCCGCCTGGCGCGGCCATGCAGTTCGCGTGCCCTGCGCCGCACCTCGTCGCGGTCGACGCCGATCAGCGCGAGCGGATCTTCCGTGGCGATGGCGAAGGATGCCGCGGCCGATCCGATCGCCGCGGCCTCGATGATGTTCCCGGTCGCCGCCATACCGGCCATGAAGCCGCCGCAGAACGTGTCGCCCGCGCCGGTCGGATCGATCGCCTCCGCGTCGTAGGCCGGAAGATGGACGAGTTCGCCGGCCGTCTGCACGAAGACCCCGCCGCCGCCGGCTTTCAACACGATCGTCCGCGCGCCGTGGGAGCGCAGTTGGAACAGGATGTCGGCGACGTCGAGGCCCGGCGCGACTACGTCGAAATCGGAGGTGCTCGGCAGGAAGACGTCGATGTCGACGAGCGTTGCCGACAGAAGGCCGAAGACGTCCTTCATCAGGTCGGAGCGCGCCGGGCAGTCCGACTGCAGGACGCCCCGGCCGGCGGAGATACGTTCGACGAGGCCGCGGTGACGGTTCAGCGGCAGGAGCGGCAGGTGCCAGTGATCGACTTCGTCGAGCCAGGCGTCGGGAACGTCGGCGCCGGTCGGCGCACCGAGCGGCAGGACGTCGCTGAGCATCGTCGTGTCGACGAAAGCCGCACGGGCGGCTTCGGGCAGCGCCCGGATGAGTTCCTGCGGGACCGGCTGGAGCCGCGAGCCGTCGGCCATGTGGGCGAAGGTGACGCGCACCGGATGCGATCGCTCGATGCGCCGCACCGCGCTCGTATCGATCCCGGCGGCGACCAGGGCGGCCAGCACCTCCTCGGGGTAGTCGCTGCCGACGACGGTCACGATCCGCGGGGGAATGCCCGCGATCAGGGCACCGAGCGAGGACCAGAGCGCATTGCCGCCGACCTTGCCGACGACGTGCCGCCCGTCCTGGGTCAGCACGCTGTCGATGCTGAAGGAACCGGCTATCGCCAGTACCGGCGTCTTCTCCGCGGACGTCATGCGGTCTCCATGCTCACGTCACAGGCGCCTGTCGTGCACAATTTTCATGCAACGAGTCGATCTGCCTATTCATCAAACCACATCAATGTTCATTGTTCAACAACAAATGGCGAGAGGATCGTGCGTCTTTCCGGAACTGTCTCAACCCTCTGGAATCATTGCATCGAGGCTGATCGGCGACGCTGTCCTGCCCCTTTCGGAGGACGGTCGGGTCGAAGATCGGGCTCGTCGGGCGGCGCCTTTCGCGTGCCCAACGATTGGACAGCGCCTGCTTCCGCCGCAACGTCAGGCACCGGGCGACAGGCGCCGCTGGTCGCGCTGGAGGCCGGGCGAGACCCAGCCGGCATTGCGCGGGTCGACGTTGACGCCGGGCGCGACGATGGCGTCGATGGCGTCGAGCAGGTCCGGCGAAAGCACGACGCCATCAGCCTCGAGCAGCTGCGTCAGTTGCGCCGGCGTACGCGGCCCGAGCAGCACGGAGGACACGCCGGGATGCGCCAGCGTCCAGGCGAGGCTCATCTGGGAAAGGCTGAGCCCCGACTCGGCGGCGAGCGGCGCCAGCGCCTCGACGCATGCCAGCTTCCGCTCGTCGTCGGCACGGACGAACGGATTGCCGCTGGCCGCACGCGAGCCGTCGGGCGCCGGCTCGCCGCGGCGATACTTGCCCGTGAGCCAACCGCCGTTGAGCGGGCTCCAGACCAGGGTTCCAATGCCGTACTTTCGGCAGACGGGCAGCGTTCCCGCCTCGATTCCGCGCACCAGGATCGAGTATGGCGCCTGCTCGCAGACGAACGGCGCCGCTCCCTGGCGTTCGGCCTCCCACTGGAATTCGACGATCAGTTCCGGAGGGAAGACGGACGAACCAGCGTAGCGGATCTTGCCCGCCCGCTGCAGTCGATCGAATGCTTCGACGGTTTCGGCCGCCGGCGTCGCCGGATCGGGCCTGTGCAGCTGGTAGATGTCGATGTAGTCGGTCCCGAGCCTTCGCAGGCTGTCCTCGACGGCCTGGGTGATCCAGCGCTTCGAGCCGCCCGACCGCTGCCTGTCGCCATTCATCGGCAGGCCGACCTTCGTTGCCAGCACGACGTCGTGGCGACGTCCGCGCAGTGCCTCGGCGAGCGCCTCCTCGACGGCGCCGTTGTCATAGACGTCGGCGGTGTCGATGAGATTGATGCCGCGGTCGATCGCCTGGTGGACCAGAGCCGCCGCCGCCTTCTTGTCCTGAGAGGTCAGCAGCGACATGGTTCCCAGGCCGTAGCGCGAGACGGATGGGCCGCGCGTACCGAGTCTCGTCTGTTCCATGACACGCTCTCCAAGGCGGACGCTACGGAAGGCATGCAGCCCGCGGGTCCGCGCGCGGGCTGCATGAAGGCTGACCCCTGCCCGGCCGGCTCCTCCCGGCCCGCCCCCAGGCGGGGGCAAGGGGCAGGCGCCTTTTTTTCAGTGGCAGCGGCACCCGCGGCGTGTATTGAAAGCATGATGGTGTTCATTGTTCAACAATAATCATTGATGACGCCGCCAACATCGGCCCGGGTTGAGTCGCGTCCGCGGCGCCGTTAGGTTGGCGATCGGCGAAACCGTCGGATGCGACCCCGTGATTCTGGTTGTGACGGGCCGTGGAGGTCGGACGCAGGTGGGCGGACAGGACATGATGCAGGAAGATCAGCAGTTGCGCGTACGGCCCGTGCGGGACCGTCGGCCGCTCTCCGTCCAGGTCTACGACCGGCTCGTCGAGGCGCTGCGCAAGCAGCGTCGTCCCGGCGACCTGGTGCCACCGGAGATCGAGCTTTCCGCCGAACTGGGCGTCAGCCGCACGGTGCTCCGCGAAGCGCTGCGCCTTCTCGAGGAGGACGGCGTCATCGAGCGCGGCGCCGACCCGCGCCGCCGGCAGATCGCGCAGCCGTCGGCGCGTCCCCCTTCGTTCCACGCACCGCTTGAGGAAATGCTCCAGGCCCGGGCTCCGCTCAAGGTCCGGGTCGTGCGCACGGAGACGATCGCGGCGACGAGCTGGAGCCGGGCTCTGCTCGAACTGCCCGACAGCGCGGACCAGCTCCTCTGCCGCGAAAGCCTGATTCTTGCCGGGGGCGAACCCGTGGTGTCGGCACTGGAGATGGTGCCGGCCGACAGCGCCCAGATACCCACCCATCTCGTCGATCTGGACGCAGGGGGGGCCGAGCAGACCCTGCTTTCCGCCCTCGGGCCCCAGTTCCGGTCAAAGTGCACGCCGGCCCTGTGGCGCATCTCGGCCGGTTCGTCGGTCGGCTCGCGCAGCGGCTTCGAGAAGCTGCGCGGCGACCTGCACATGACCAACCTGACGATCGTGCTGTCGCGCCAGGGACGGCCCGTCTTTCTCGCCAAGCACCTGCTCAGGCTCGATCTCGTCACGCTTTCCGTGGGCGAGGCGCCGGACGGCATCGAGCCGGGCACGCTCGACCTGCCATAGAGGCGGGCACCGGGCAACGCCGCGGAGATACGCCCGCGGATTTCAGCGCAGTTCGTGGATGACGGCGACCGGCTCGACGTCGTGGCCCTGGAGAAAGGCGGCCAGCCGAGGGCCGCCGGTTCCGAGCGGACCGGCGTATTCGCTCGCGTGGATGCCGCCGGAGACATAGAGCACGTCGATGCCCTGCCGGCATGCGCCGGCGACGTCCGTCAGGACACCGTCGCCGATCGCCAGCGTTTCCGCCGCTCGGATCGTACGCCCCTTGACCTCGGATGCTGCCGCAAGCGACGCTTCGTAGATGGGAGGGTGGGGCTTGCCGGCCACCTGTACGGGACCGCCGAGCGCCTCGTAGTCCCTCGCCAGCGCGCCGGCGCACCAGATGCGCCGATCGCCGCGCTCGAAGAAGATGTCGGGGTTGGCGCAGATGAACGGGAGTTCGCGTCGACGAAACCCTTCCAGCAACGGTCGGTAGATTTCCGGCGTGTCGGCGTCGTCGAGGAGGCCTGTGCAGACCACCGCTTTCGCGTCGTCGGCTGCGACCAGTTCCACGTCGAGTCCTTCGAGGAGGGTGAGAGCGCGGTCCTGGCCGAGATGGAAGATCCGGCGCGGCGCGGCGCCAATGAGCGCGCGGGTCACGTCGCCCGACGTGACGATGCGGTCCCAGGCGTCGTCGGGCACGCCGATCGTCCTCAATTGCGCCGCCACCTCGTGGTGATGCCGCGCCGCATTGGTCACCAGGACAACCGCGGCGCCGCCCCGTCGTGCCCGGCGCAGCGCTTCCGCGGCACCCGGATAGGCGGCGACCCCGTTATGGACGACGCCCCACACGTCGCAGAAGAACGCTGCGTATCGGCCGGCGATGTCGTCGAGCGATTCGATGGGTTGCGGCAACGCCTCTGTCATTCGCTTTCGCCCCTCGAACGATTCCCCTATCGGCCGCACCGATATTATATAGAATATTGACTGTAGCAAGCTGGGGTTGCAGGTCGGCGCGCGAGGGACTCTTATACGCAAGTTGGCGCGGGACGGGCCATACGGCGCTTTGCGAAAGGGTCGCAAAAGCGTTAGACCGCAGGAACCCCTCAGCGGAAACCGGATCACGAGGATGGATATCCCGAACGCCTACATGACCAAGGCCGAGATGGCTCGGCGGCACATTCGGTCGATGATCCTGAACGGCAAGGCCAGACCGGGTGACAGGATCACGACGCGCGAGGTCTCCGGCGCCCTGGGAGTGAGCGAGACGCCGATCCGCGAAGCCATGCGCAGCCTGGCCTCCGAGGGATGGCTCGACATCCACAACCACATCGGGGCCGTCGTCCAGGGACTGCGCACCGAGCAGATCCGCGAGATCAGCGCGTTGCGCGGGATGATCTGCAGCCTGGCGATCGAACTGGGCGCATCGAACTTCGACAAGGCGCGCCTCGCCGACATCGACCGCAACATCGAGACGTCCGCCGAGGCGCTCGAGCGCGAGGACTACAGGCTGTTTGCCCAGAGAAACATCGAGTTCCACGAACTGCTCTGCGACAACCCGCAGTCTCCCTGGTGCCGCAAGCTGCTCGACAGCCTGAACGGGCTCATGTCGGCGCAACGACACGGCGTCGCGCCCCAGCAGGGCCGGCTGGCGGAGGCGCTCGCCGAGCATGGACGGGTGCGCGACATGCTGCGCGCGGGCGACTTCGCCGGCGCCGCCGCGATGGTCAGGCAGCACGAGCAGAACACCGCCGATTTCCTCATCGGGGCGATCGACGGGCTGGCCGCCGCGGACAGGGCGCCGCGACGCTGATCGCGATCGCCGGCCGGGCCGGAAGGCCAGGGCCGCTCACACATAGGTCCGCATGCGCTCGTCAGGCGCGCGGCGCAGTTCGCGCCGGTCGGACGGCATCGGGACGAACGAAACGGTCAGGCCCGAGGATCGTAGCGCGCAGAAGCCGAACGACGTTCCGGTCATGATGCGCAGCCCGTTGCCGTAGGTCGGGTCGACCGCGCTGTGGTTGCCGTTGCTCACCACGATCGGGATCCCGTGCCACACCGAGACGCGGTCGTAGTGGATGTGGCCGGTGAGGATGCCGGCGACGTTGCGGCCGATGACCAGCGCACGGAAGCGGGCGGTGTCTTCTTCGCCCAGGCGCTCCCATCCGTAGCCCGCATCCTCGCCGACTGAGGGCGCGTGGTGCATGACGATGATCTTCGGCAGGTCGGCGTGACGGGCAAGCGCGGCGTCGAGGAATGCGAACTGGGTTTCGCAGAGTGCGCCGCCAATGCGCCCGGCGACGCTCGTGTCGAGCACGATGACATGCACGCCGTCGATCTCCCGGTCGCCGAAATAGGGCGCGGAAGAGTCGTCGGTGCGATCGAGCATGCCCTCGTAGAAGCCGGGACGCGTGTCGTGATTGCCGAGCGCGTAGACGACGGGAGGCTCCAGCCGCGCCAGCTTCTCCCGGAGCAGCCGATAACTCATCGAGTCGCCACGATTCGTGAGGTCGCCGCTGATGGCGATGAAGCTCGGCCTGGGTTCGATCCCGCAGATTCGGTCGACGAGTTCGTCGAGTGCGGCAGCGGTGTCGGCGTTCAGCTGGTCATCCGCCAGTTCCGGATGAGAGAAGTGCAGATCGCTGAGATGGATGAATGAGACTGTCTTCACGTCTGGCCTCCGTGCCGGCCGCGCCGGGGTGTTGCTGTCCGAATCCGCCGGTCGGGCGCCGCTTCGCGGCCTCCTCAGAACCGACGACCGGTTGCGGCTCCTGCTAGGCCGCCATCAAGACGGTGGTGTGTCGCAGTACCGTCATGCCGTTGTCAATATTCTATATAAAACAGAATCTACAAGAGCGGCGGTGCCGGGGCTCTCCCGCGGGAACGCGACGAGTCGCCCACGGCTCAACTTGACGGTTTTCGTTCCATGGTCTATTTTATATAGAATATGGACTGTAGCAAAATGAGGGAGAGGTACTATGGTTCGGATTGAAGCGCCGGAGACGCAGGGCGCGCGCCTGCGAAAACTGGCGGCAGGAATGATTGTCGGCGCCGCGGCGCTGGGGAGCGTGGCGGCGGCAAACGCCCAGGAACGCACCAAGTTCGAGTTCTGGTATGGCTTGCCGGGCCAACTCGGCGAGGTGGTCGACAAGCACTGTGAACTGTTCAACGCTTCCCAGGACAAGTACGAGGCCACTTGCGTCGGCCAAGGCAGCTACGGCAAGGCCGAGCAGAACGCCATCGCCGCCTACCGCTCGAACCAGTCGCCGACGATCGTGCAGATCTTCGACGCCGGCACGGTGAACTTCATGCTTTCCGGCGCGATCTACCCGGCGAACCAGTTCGCCAAGGATTTCGGCCTGACCGTCGACTGGGCCGACTTCTTCCCCGGCATCGCCAGCTACTTCGCCACGTCCAAGGGCGAGATGTGGTCCTTCCCCTACAACTCATCGACCGCCGTCTTCTACTGGAACAAGGACCAGTGGGCGAAGATCGGCAAGACGAAGGCGCCCGAGACCTGGGCCGAGCTGGGCAGCGACCTCAAGGCGCTCAAGGAGGCCGGCGTCGAGTGCGGCTTCGCTTTCGATTTCGACACATGGCTCAACCTCGAGCAGTTCGCCGCGATCAACGGCATCCCGTTCGCCAGCCTGGACAACGGCTATGGCGGCCTCGGCGCCGAGCTTCTCATCAACAAGGCGCCCTTCGTCGAGCACATGAGCCTGTTCAAGTCCTGGCTCGACGCCGGATACGCGAAGATCCAGACCCCGCAAGTCGGCAAGACGGTCGTCCAGGCGTTCGCCGACGGATCCTGCGCATCCACCCACTACTCGATCGCGCTGCACGGCACGGTGAAGAGCACGCAGGTCGCCGGCCTCAACTGGGACGTGGCGATGCTGCCGGTGCTCGAAGCCGGCAAGCGGGCCAACTCGATCGTCGGCGGCGCTTCGCTCTGGATCATGCAGGGCAAGTCGCAGGCCGAGTACGAGGCGGCTGCGGCATTCCTGAAATACGTGACCGCCGCCGACACCGGCCAGAAGTTCCTGTCGGAGAACACCGGGTACATTCCGGCGACGAAATCCGGCTACGACCTGTTGAAGAGCCAGGGATTCTACAACGACCCGGCGCGCCTCAATCGCGACATCGCCATCGCCTCCCTTTCGGTGGCGGAGCCCACGGCGCTGACGCGCGGCATCCGGCTCGGCAACTTCACCTCTATCCGCGCCGAGCTGCGCGCCGAGCTGGAGGCCGCCTTCACCGGACAGAAGGACATGCAGACCGCACTCAACGATGCGGTCGACCGTGCCAACGCGATCCTGCGCCGCTACGAGCAGACCTATCAGGGCGCCCCGCTGCCCTGATCCGCGCTCTGTATCGATCAACTCGGAGGCGTCGCCGCCCGCGACGCCTCCACAAGCTGACAGGGAGGGTCGGCCTTGGAAAAACGAGTCACCTTCTCGAACACCTGGCTGGCGGTCGCGCTGATCCTGCCGCAGATCCTGCTGGTCTTCGTCTTCTTCTACTGGCCGGCGGGCGAGGCGCTCTACTGGGCCTTCACCCTGGAGCGGGCCTTCGGCGGCGGCAACCAGTGGGTCGGGCTCTACAATTTCACGAGCGTGCTCAGCGACCCGAAATACCTGGCGTCGGTCCGCGTCTCGATGCTTTTCGCCGTCTGCGCGACGACCCTGTCCCTAGGCATAGCCCTGCTACTGGCGCTCTTCGTCGACCGGCGCCTGGCAGGCTATCAGGTCTACAAATTCACCTTCTTCCTTCCCTACGCGCTGGCCGCGCCCGCCGTGGGCCTGGCTTTCCGCTTCATCTTCGCGCCGGACGCCGGCTTCTTCTCGGCGATCAACGATTTCTTCCCGGGTCTCTGGAATCCGGCTTTCGACGGCACCGATGCGCTGGTGCTGATCATCATCGCCCAGGCCTGGAGCATGGTGGGCTACAACTTCATCTTCTTCCTCGCCGGGTTGCAGTCGATACCGCGCTCGATCAGCGAGGCCGGGGCAATGGACGGCGCCGGCGTGCTGCGGCGCATGTGGGACCTGCAACTGCCGCTGATCACGCCAACGCTGTTCTTCCTGATCGTGATCAACGTCACCGACAGCTTCGTCAATTCGTTCGGCATCGTCGACATCACGACCGGCGGCGGCCCGGCGCGGGCGACCGACCTGATGGTCTACAAGATCTACAATGACGGATTCCAGGGCAAGGACTACTCGCTTGCCGCCGCGCAGTCGATCGTCCTGATGCTGCTCATCGTCGCCCTCACCTTCATCCAGTTCCGCTTCGTCGAGCGGCGCGTCCACTACAGTTGAGCGGTATCGCACCATGATCGAGCGTACCCCGATCCTCAACGCCGTGACGCATGCGGTCCTCGTGATCAGCCTGCTCATGCTCCTGCTGCCGTTGTGGATCGTGATCGTGGCCGCCAGCCACGACTTCCACACCGTGAACCAGGTGCCGATGCCGCTTTGGCCCGGCGGTCACCTTCTCGAGAACCTCGCCGTCGCGTGGGACAAGGGCAATTTCGATCGCGTCGTGGTGAATTCCTTCATCGTCGCTGGCGGCGTGACGGCAGGAAAGATCGGCATCGCTGCGCTGTCGGCCTTCTCGATCGTCTACTTCAGATATCGCTTCCGCATGCTGATGTTCTGGTTGATCTTCGTCACCTTGATGCTGCCGCTCGAGGTGCGCATCGTGCCGACCTATGCGGTGGCGGCCAATGCGCTCGGGCCCTTCCAGTCGATACTGAACTTCATCGGCATCGAGGTCTCGCTGCCGCGCTGGAACCTGCTCAACTCCTATTCCGGCCTCATCCTCCCGCTCGTCGCCACGGCGACCGGCACGTTCCTCTACCGCCAGTTCTTCCTCACGGTTCCAGACGAGCTGACCGAGGCCGCGAAGATGGACGGCGCCGGGCCCCTGCGCTTCTTCTTCGAGATCCTCCTGCCGCTGTCGAAGAACAACATGATCGCGCTGGCGACGATCATGTTCGTCTGGGCGTGGAACCAGTACCTCTGGCCCCTGCTCATCATCACCGATCACGCCAACTATGCGACCGCGACCATGCAGTTGCAGAAAGTTGTGCCCGCCTCGCATGTCGATGCGCCGCCGGTCTGGAACCTGGCGATGGCGGCCAACCTCATCGTTCTCGTGCCGCCCGTCCTGGTCACCATCCTGCTTCAGCGGTGGTTCGTGCGCGGCCTCATCTCCACCGAAAAGTAGCAGGGCAGTGACACGCATGGCCGAGATCGCATTCCGCGACGTCCGCAAGAACTACGGCAAGCTCGAGGTCATTCACGGCGTCGACCTGGAAGTCGCCGCCGGGGAGTTCATCGTCAAGCTCGGCCCTTCGGGCTGCGGCAAGTCCACCCTGCTGCGCATGGTCGCCGGGCTCGAGGCCATCACCAGCGGCACGATCGAGATTGGCGGCAAGGTGGCCAACAGGCTGGAGCCGCGCGAGCGCGGCTGCGCCATGGTGTTCCAGAACTACGCCCTCTATCCGCACATGACCGTGGCCGAAAACATCGGCTACGCGCTCAAGATAGCGGGCGTTTCACGAGCGGCGCGCCGCGCCAGGGTGGAAGCCGTCGCATCCTCCCTCGATCTCGGCGGACTGCTCGACCGAAAACCGGCACAGCTTTCGGGCGGACAACGCCAGCGCGTCGCCATGGGGCGGGCGATGATTCGCTCGCCCCGGGTCTTTCTCTACGACGAACCATTGTCCAACCTCGACGCGCGACTGCGCGTCGCCATGCGCATCGAGATCCGCAAGCTGCACCAGAAGCTCGGCGCCACCACCCTGTTCGTCACGCACGACCAGGTCGAGGCGATGACGCTGGCCGACCGCATCGTGGTGATGAACAACGGCATGGTCGAACAGGTCGGCACGCCACAGGAGATCTACGGCCGGCCGGCCACGACCTATGTCGCCGGCTTCATCGGCACGCCGGGCCTGAACCTGCTCAGGTGCAGCGCCGATCCTCAGAGCCGAACACTCGTCCTGGCCGACGGCCAGAGGCTACCCTTCGAGCCGGAACGGTGGCCCGGCGTGGCCGCCGGGCCGGTGGTGGCGGGGTTCCGCGCCGAGAACGTGCGTGTCGGCGAGGAAGGGGTGAAGGTCCGCTACGAGTTCTCCGAGGACCTCGGCGCAGCCCGCCTCTTCCACGGATCCGTGGACGGCCAGACGGTGATTGCGCACGTCGCCGGGCGCCGGCCGCCGAGCGTGGGCGATGAACTCGGCTTCGGCATCGGCGCCGCAGATCTGCACCTCTTCGCCGCCGACACCGGGCGCCGTCTGGCGGAGAAGACGACCGACCGACCTGAAACGGACCGCTGATCCGCCGCGGGTCGCCAGCCGGCCGGAACCCGAAAGGCCGGACGAGTTCGCCCGGATTGCTTTCGAACGACCTTGAAAGACCGCAAGCGCCCGGATCGATCCGAGCCGGCCGGCGAGTTACGGCTCGCCCGTCTCGTTCACCACGCCGCCGAAGATCGCTTCGAGACGCTCC
>CALFXR010000048.1 GCA_937958475.1 uncultured Mesorhizobium sp.
ATCTACGAGGGCGGCATCGCCAACATGAACTACTCGATCTCCAACACCGCCGAGTGGGGCGAGTACGTGTCCGGCCCGCGCATCATCACCGCCGAGACCAAGGCCGAGATGAAGCGCGTGCTCAAGGACATCCAGTCCGGCAGGTTCACGTCGGAATGGATGCAGGAGTACCGCTCCGGCATGGCCCGCTTCAAGGCGACCCGTCGCCTGAACGACGAGCACCCGATCGAGCAGGTCGGCGAGAAGCTGCGCGGCATGATGCCGTGGATCTCGAAGAACAAGCTGGTCGACAAGACCAAGAACTGAGCGTCGCTTCCCTCAGCGCGGAAAGGCCGGCCGGGCGACCCGCCGGCCTTTCCCGTTTCGTCCGATGCGGAGTCGCCGGAGGACGGCCGCGCGGCGAATGCGTCCCGGAATGGGACGCGCCGGCTGGCACACATTTCGCTGGCACCCCTTCGGGCAAGGAGGCCAGAGACATGTCCCCGATCACCGAGAATTCCATCGGTCTCGACGGCGAAGTGTTCGCCGACCGTCGCTGCGAGACCAGGCACCGCGTCTTCAAGGGCGGACGCCTGTCGTTCAACAAGGGCTACGGCGCGCTGGAATGCGTCGTGCGCAACCTGTCCGACCACGGCGCCCGGCTGGCGCTCGGCGAAACGACCGCGGTGCCCAACGCGTTTTCGCTGCAGATCTCCGGCGAGGACGTCGTCCGTCCGGCCATCGTGCGCTGGCGCTCGCCGAGCGCGGTCGGGTTGGCGTTCGACGATCTAACCTGAGCAGGCCGCCCGACATCCGGTCGACGGAGCTTCAGCCGTAGTGCCAGTGAGGCTTCGGTTCGGTGCCGGTGAACTCGACGCCGAGGCGGTCGTCCCTGCGCCAGCGCACGACGCAGCGATAGGCCGTGCGGTCGAGCGGGATGAAGAGCAGGAACTCGCCGGGTGCGCGACTGCCGAGCGGCACGCGAAGTTCGGCCCCGTTCGTCGTCTGGTTGCGTATCGTGCAGGGTATCTCCGACGTGTTGACGTCGAGGAGGATGGTCGCGCCTTTCAGCACGCGTTGACGGTGCTCGCGATCCGCGGGCTGCTTCGCCGGTGCGTTCATGGTGGCGGGTCCTTGCCGAATCGTCGGGCCGAATCCTACCCCCGCGGGGGCGACGCGAAAACGCCCCGGATCGGGTTCGGGGCGTTTTGACGCGCGATTGCGCAGATCAGCTGTAGGGCGAGATGCACTGGCGCCGCGTGTGCTTCGTCGGCTTGTAGGTGTTGTCGGAGGCGCGATAGGTCTTGTAGCGCCTGTAGCACCAGTCGACATGTGCGGCGGAGAGGTGGATCACCTTGTAGCGCGGCGCCGGCTCGACGTAGCGGTAGTTCGGCTCGTACCAGCCGTCGTCGTAGTAGCCGGGGCCGCCCCAGATGCCGATGGTGACGTTGCCGCCGCGGCGCACGTGACGGCGATGATGAGAGCGATTGTCGCGATTCTGGCGCCACTGCCAGTCGCGGTCACGGTTATTCCAGTCGGGAAGATGGTGCCTGCCGGATCGCCAGCCGGGCTCACCGCGCGCGCCGGGCTGGCTGTCGAAGGTGTAGGGCGGCTGGAACGGGCAGTCCGTCGAGCCGGGCATGCACTGGGCGGACGACGCGGCGACGCTGGCGCTCATGGCTCCGGCCGCGACGAGGCCGAGCAGGCTGAGACGCGACAGAATACGTTTCATGGACATTCTCCTCGTGATATCGAAATACCCCACGAACCCCGCCCAACCGGGGTAGTTACAGTACCGCTCAGCGCATGAACGCCGGATGAACGAAGCGGTTCCGCGCCGGCCGCGGCGCCGCGCATTGCATTCGCGCCCCGATGCGGGCAAAGCTCCGCTCCATGTCGCTGCGCATCGCCACGTTCAACGTCGAAAACCTCATGCACAGGTTCGACTTCTCGGGTTTTCGCAACCAACTCAACCAGGACCGCACGCTCTCCCTTTTCGAGATCAAGGACGAGGCGGAATACCGCCTGCTCGAACAGGCCCGAACGATGGCCCACACCGACGACACAAGACAACTGACCGCGCTCGCCATCGCCGAGACCCGCTCGGACATCATCTGCCTCCAGGAGGTCGACGACGTCGAGGCGCTGCGCGCCTTCGAATACGGCTACCTGTTCAAGATGGTGGGGCAGGGCTACCGGAACAAGTACACCTCGACCGGAAACGACGTGCGCGGCATCGATGTCGCAGTGATGATGCGCGAGGAGACGCGCCAGGGCGAACCGATCGAGTTCGTGCGCATGACCAGCCACGCCCACGTTACCTATGAAGAGCTCGGCCTGCACACGGCGGAGCTCGACGCGCTGGGCAACAAGCCCTTCGAGCGCATCTTCCGTCGCGACTGCCTGGAGATCGACGTGAAGGTCGGCGGCCGTCCCCTGACCATCTATTCCGTGCATTTCAAGTCGATGGGCAGCCCGCGCAACGGGCTGTCCGGCCGTGACGCCACAATGCCCGTCCGCATCGCCGAGGCGAAGGCGGTGCGCCAGATCATCGAAGCGCGCTTCGGCGCCGATCACGTGGCGGGCAAGCGCTGGATGATCTGCGGCGACCTGAACGACTACCGCGAGCGCGTCGTCATCGGCGGCGACGATCCGGACTATACGTTCGCGCCCGTCGAGGAGGCGCAGTCGAGCGTCGACGTGCTGCTCGACGGCGGTTTCTGCGAGAACCTCGTCGCGCGCCGCCCGGCGATCGACCGCTGGACGCTCTACCATACGCGCGG
>CALFXR010000049.1 GCA_937958475.1 uncultured Mesorhizobium sp.
AGCGCCTTGTCGACCGCGGCGCTGTCGGCCGGGTAGGCGGGCTTGCCCCAGTCCGCCTCGATCAGGTCGGCCGCCTTGAAAGCCGCCCAGGTGTTTTCGGCGATGACGCCGAAGCCGTGGCCGTAGGTCGTGTCGAGCGGCACGATCTTGACGACGCCCTTCACCGCCTCGGCCTTCGACAGGTCCGCGGAGACCGGCTTCTGCCAGAACACGGGGTTCATCTTCACCGTGCCGTAGAGCATTCCGGGCAGGTCGACGTCGACGCCGTAGATCGGCGCACCGGTGACCTTCGCCAGCATGTCGACGCGCTTCTGCGGCTTGCCGAGGATTGTCCACTCGGCCTTGTCCTTGAGCTTCAGCGACTTGGGCGGCGATATCTTCGCGGCATCGGCCGCCAGCTCGCCGAAGGTGGCGGACTTGCCCGACGCCTTGTGCACGACGCTGCGGCCGGTAGTCTCAAGCTGCGCGGCGGGGACGCCGAAGCGCGCGGCCGCGGCTTCGAGAAGCACGTGGCGCGTGGCGGCGCCGGCCTGGCGCATGCGCTCGAAGCCGTCGCGGGTCGACGCGGAACCGCCGGTCGCCTGCAGGCCCAGCACCTTGCCTACCGTCGCGAAGGCGTCGCGCGCGATGGTGGCGATCAGGCTCTCGTCGAACCAGGGGAAGGGGCCGGATTCCTCCATCATGGTGCCGTTGTAGTAGGCGAACGAGGTCGGGCCGTGCTCGACGGTCAGTTCCTCCAGCGGCACGCCCAGTTCCTCGGCGACGAAGGCGGCAAGGGTGGTGGAGATGCCCTGGCCCATCTCCGCCCGCGGCGCGATGACCGTCACCGTGTTGTCGGCGCCGATCTTCACATAGGGATTGAAGGTGGCCTCGCCCTCGGCGAGGTCGTCGTCGAGCGGGTTGGGGTAGGGGCGCGACACGTACCAGTAGCCGACGGCGACGCCGCCCGCGATGGCCGCCGCGCCGATGAGGAAGGTCCTGCGTGCGATCTTGCCGATGCTGGCCATGGTCATGCCCTCGCCAGCTTGAGTGCGGCGGCCTTCTTGATGGCGGCGCGTATCCTCGGATAGGTCCCGCAGCGGCAGAGATTTCCGCCCATGGCCTCGTCGATCTCCGCATCGGTCGGGTCGGCGACGGCGTCGAGCAGGGCAACCGCGCTCATGATCTGGCCGGCCTGGCAGTAGCCGCATTGCGCAACCTGCTCGTCGAGCCATGCCTGCTGCACGGGGTGGAGCACGCCGCCGGCAGAAAGTCCCTCGATCGTCGTCACCGCGCCTTCGACGCCGCCGACGGGCTGGGAGCAGGAGCGGACGGGCTGACCGTCGATGAGCACCGTGCAGGCGCCGCAGGCGGCGATGCCGCAGCCGAACTTGGGACCCTTGATGTTGGCCAGGTCGCGCAGTGCCCAAAGCAGCGGCATGTCCGGATCGGCGTCGACGTCGATCGCCGTGCCATTGACGGTGAGGCGCATGGTGGGTTCCCTCGATATCGCGGCCATTCCAGCGTATGCCGGCTGGCCATGTTGTCGCATTGCCTGTGGACATCTTGACAAAAACCGTCATTTTGTCAATAGGGGAGAAAAGGAGTTCTGGATTGAGCCATCCGGCAACCGCAGAGATCGAGCCTAAGCGTGCCCGCGTCCTCGACGGCGCGATGCGGGTCTTCCTCAACTACGGCTTCTCGCGCACCACGATGGACGACATTGCCCGCGCCGCCGAGATGTCGCGTCCGGCGCTCTATATCCTGTTCCGCAACAAGTCGGACATCTTCCGCGCCATCGCGACGTCGATGCTCGACCAGTCGGCGGAAACGACCCGCGTCGAACTCGAAGCCGACGGCCCGTTCGCCGAGCGGATGATGGCGGCGATCGACAAGTCCTTCATCGCCATGATGGGGCTCATCACCGGCTCGGCGCACGGCGCCGAGCTGCTCGACATGAAGAACAGCCTCGCCTGCGACATCGCAGGCTCGTGGCGCGACGGCATGCGCAGCTACATCGCGGGGGCGATAGAGCGCGAGGCGAAGCGCGGCGGCGTCGATATCGCTGCGCTGGGGCTTTCGGCCGGTGGTCTCGCCGACCTGCTGCTTGACGGGCTCGAAGGCATCAAGTCACGGATCGCCGCGCCCGGTGAACAGCGCGAGGCCGCGCGCGGCCTCGTCCGCGCGATCGAGCGCGCCATCCGCGCCTGAGGGTCTGAGGGAAAGCACGCCTCGCCGGCAAGGCGTGGCGAGCCGACCGAGAATCCCGGACAAGGCGCGATCCGGCATCGGCGGCCGGCGTCTGCCGCCTGTCAGTGGCCGCTCGTGCCGTCGGTGCCGATGTAGGCGATGCGCAGCATGTTGGTCGAACCAGGCGTGCCGAGCGGCACGCCGGCGGTGATGATGATGCGGTCCCCCGCCTTGCCGAAGCCCTCGTCGTAGGTGATGCGGCAGGCGCGGTCGACCATGTCGTCGAGATCGACCGCGTCGTCGGTGACGACGCAATGCGTGCCCCACAGCAGCGAAAGGCGGCGCGCGGTGGCGAGGATCGGCGACAGCGCGATGATCGGCACCTGCGGGCGCTCGCGCGCGGCGCGGATGCCGGTCGTTCCGGACGCGGTATAGGAGACGATCGCCGACAGGCGCAGCGTCTCGGCGATCTGCCGGGCGGCGAGCGATATGGCGTCGGCGCCGGTCGCCTCGGGTTCGGAGCGCTGCGCGTTGATGATGCCGGGATAGAGCGGGTCGCGCTCGACGCGCTCGGCGATGCGGTTCATCGTGGCGACGGCCTCGACGGGATAGTCGCCGGCGGCGGATTCGGCCGAGAGCATGATGGCGTCGGCGCCCTCGAACACGGCGATCGACACGTCGGAGACCTCGGCGCGGGTCGGCACGGGCGCCGCGATCATCGATTCCAGCATCTGCGTGGCGACGACGACGGGCTTGCCAGCCCGCCGCGCCGCCCGGGTGATCTGCTTCTGGATGCCGGGGACCGCCTCGAGCGGCATCTCGACGCCGAGATCGCCGCGCGCCACCATCAGCGCATCGGAGAGCTCGATGATCTCGGCGAGCCGGGCGACGGCCTGCGGCTTCTCGATCTTCGACATGATCGCCGCCCGGCCGCGCGAGATCTTGCGCGCCTCGGCGAGGTCTTCCGGCCTCTGGATGAAGGACAGCGCCACCCAGTCGACGCCGGTCGCCAGGACCGCGTCGAGGTCGCGGCGGTCCTTTTCGGTCAGGGCGCCGACCGGCAGGTCCGTATCCGGCAGGCTGACGCCCTTCTTGTCGGATATCTTCGTCCCGGAAACGACGGTGCAGACGATGGCCCGGCCGTTCGTCTCGACCGCGACGAGTTCGAGGCGGCCGTCGTCGATCAGCAGGCGATGGCCGGGCTCCACCGACCGCAGGATTTCCGGATGCGGCAGGTGAACCCGCGTGGCGTCGCCGGGAGTCGGGTCGTCGTCGAGGACGAATGTCTGGCCGACGGACAGGTCGACCTTGCCGTCGGCGAACTTGCCGACCCTGAGCTTGGGTCCCTGCAGGTCGGCGAGGATGCCGATCGGCCGACCGACCGCAGCCTCGACCGCGCGGATGCGCCCGACGAGGGTGCGCATCAGGTCGTGGTCGGTGTGGCTCATGTTGATGCGGAAGACGTCGGCCCCCGCCTCGAACAGCCTGCGGATCGTCGCCTCGTCCGACGAAGCCGGTCCCAGGGTCGCGAGAATCTTGACCTTCCGGCTGCGCCTCATTGTGTCCCTGTCCCGGTCACGGCAGTCGGGCTGCCGGCCACCGGCGTGTCGGTCAACTGGACCATCCAGTTCGCCTGTTCGCCGGTATCGTATTCCTGGAAGCCGGCGCGCTGGAAACCGCGCGCCACGCAGTCTGTCACACCGGCGATCTTGAACTCTTTTTCGGCCACGCACATGTTGATCGGGCCGTCCCAGCGTCCGCCGCGCTCGGCGTCTTCCGCATAGAGGTAGTAGTAACGCGACGACAGCGCGCCTTCGATGAGCGTCTTGCAGGTCGACGCCTCGATATGCCACCAGCCCTCGGTGACCCAGCCGGCCTTGGCGCGATATCCGATCGAAACGCCGACGAGGTTCTGGGTGGCGTTGCAGACGCGGAAGTCGGCGAGAGCCTGCGATGGATTCAGCACCGCAAGGAACGACGCACCGAGCACAGCCGCCACCGCGGCCGTCACCCGGGGAAATCGCCACCCGCCGGGCAGACCCATCCTGAAGCCCCTCGTAAGACAAATCAGCATCGTTCGACGACCCTTTTCCGCAAAGAACGGGCGCGTGTCAACGCAGCGAGCCGCGCGATCCCAATCGATTTAGATCGGCCCGGCGACGCTCATCCGGCCCCATCCTGCGCGTTTCGGAGAAAACAATGTCCAAACAACGGCATTGCGCCCCGCCGGGCTTCGTGAAAAGACCGAAACACGTCAAGACAGAGCCATCGCCGCGAGTTGTCGTTTCACATGACCCGGTCTGCAACCTTCGCTCCCTTCGAGATCATCGAAGGTTCGCGCCTGCGGGGCATCGTGCTGGTCGCCGACCACGCCCGCCGGGCGCTCCCCGAGGAATACGGCGATCTCGGCCTGCCGCCGGCCGAATTCGAACGCCACATCGCCTACGACATCGGCGTCGAGATGGTGACGCGCGCGCTCGCCATCGAACTCGACGCGCCGGCCGTCCTCGCCGGCTTCTCGCGCCTGCTGATCGATCCCAACCGGGGGGAGGAAGACCCGACCCTGATCCGCCAGCTCTACGACGGCACGGTCGTCCCCGGAAACTATCCGATGTCCGCGGAGGAGCGCGAGCGCCGGCTCGAGCGCTACTACCGGCCCTACCACGAGGCCGTCTCGGCGCTGACCGCATCGGTCGCCCGGGAATCCGGCCAGGCGCCGTTCATCGTCTCGATCCATTCGTTCACGCCAGTGATGAAGGGCATCGCCCGGCCGTGGCACGCCGGCGTCCTTTGGGATCTCGACTCCCGGGCGCCGCTGCCGATGATCGAGATGCTGCGCAAGGCCGGCGACATTGTCGTCGGCGACAACGAGCCCTATGACGGGGCGCTGCGCGGCGACACCATGTTCCGCCATGCGATCGTCAACGGCTACGCGCACGTGCTCGTCGAGATCCGCCAGGACCTGATCGGCGACGAAGCCGGCGCCCGCTCCTGGGCCATGCGCCTGGCGCCGATCATTGACGCCATCAACGCCCGACCCGATATCCACCGGGTCGAGCGCCATGGTTCGCGGACCGGCGCAGTGTGAAGGAGACCGCCATGCCCGATCTCGATCCCGACCAGCAGCGCGACTTCGAGGCGGCGGCGTTCCGCACGCTCCTCGCGCACCTTCGCGCGCGCGCCGACGTCCAGAACATCGATTTGATGAATCTCGCCGGATTCTGCCGCAACTGCCTCGCCAACTGGTATCGCGACGCGGCCGGCGCGGCGGGCGTCGAGATGTCGAAGGAGGAGGCGCGGGAGATCGTCTACGGCATGCCCTACGGCGAATGGCAGGCGCGCCACCAGACCGAGGCGTCCGATGCCAAGAAGGCGGAGTTCGAGACGAAGCGGCCCCGCGAGCACTGAGGTTCGCGGGAAGGCGGCCGGCCGCTCAGGCGGCGCGGCTCTGGAACGAGCGATCGACCTTGATCAGCGCGGTGCGCAGCTTCTCCATGGCGCGGTTCTCGATCTGGCGGACGCGCTCCTTGGAAATGCCGAGGGCCTCGCCGAGCGATTCCAGCGTGGCGCCTTCCTCCGTCAGCCGGCGTTCCCGGATGATCTTCAGTTCCCGCTGGTTGAGCGCGCCGAGGGCGGTGCGCAGCCAGGCCGAACGGCGCTGGTCGTCGATCGCCTCGCCGACCACCTCGTCGGGCAGCGGATCGTCGGAAACGAGGAAGTCCATGCGGTCGGAACCGCCGGATTCATCCTCGAAGACGGGGGCGTTGAGGGACGTGTCGGCGCCCGACAGGCGAGCGTCCATCAGCGCCACGTCGGCTTCGGTGACGCCGAGCGTCGAGGCGATCTCGCGGTGGACGTCGGCCCCGGTGCGGTCGCCGCCCTGGGCGAGCTTGGCGCGCAGGCGGCGCAGGTTGAAGAAGAGCGCCTTCTGCGCCGAACTGGTGCCGCCGCGCACGATCGACCAGTTGCGCAGGATGTAGTCCTGGATCGAGGCGCGGATCCACCACGTCGCGTAGGTCGAGAAGCGGACGTCGCGATCCGGCTCGAAACGTGCGGCCGCCTCGAGCAGGCCGACATGGCCTTCCTGGACGAGGTCGCTCATCGACAGGCCGAAATGGCGGAAACGCATCGACATGGAGATGACAAGGCGCATGTGGGCCGTGGCGATCGCATGCAGCGCGGCCTGGTCCCGGTTCTCCTTCCAGCGCATGGCGAGATGGAGTTCCTCGTCGCGCGCGAGATAGGGCGCCTTCATCGCCGCCCTCATCATCCTGCGTCCCGACTGCTCGTTCGACATGTCCCTTCCCACCCTCGGTCCTCCGTTCCGGCCGTGATCGACATCACGAGATACGAACGGCACGGCGATCGAGTTGCATCCGGCCATACGACCCGCAGACGAAAAAACGCAC
>CALFXR010000050.1 GCA_937958475.1 uncultured Mesorhizobium sp.
GCGGCCGCGCACCTGGTGATCTCGCGCTCGGGCGCATCGACGGTCTCGGAGATCGGTGTCGTCGGCCGGCCGGCGCTGCTGGTGCCCTATCCCTATGCGCTCGACCATGACCAGGCGGCCAACGCCGCGACGCTCGCCGCGGCCGGCGGGGCGGAGGTGCATGTCCAGTCGACGCTCTCGACCGAGCGGCTGGCGGCTCTGATCGGCGGGCTGATGCGCGATCCGGCGCGGCTTGCCGAGATGGCGGAGGCGGCCCGCTCGGCCGGGCGCCCGGACGCGACGCGGTTGCTCGCCGACCTGGCAGAAGCTATTGCCTCCGGCCAGAGCATTACCCAGTTCAGGGAAGGAGTGCGCCCATGAAGATGCCGCAGACGATCGGCCTGGTCCATTTCATCGGCATCGGCGGCATCGGCATGAGCGGCATCGCCGAGGTGCTGCACAATCTCGGCTACCGCGTGCAGGGCTCCGACCAGTCCGACAGCGCCAACGTCCAGCGCCTGCGCGACAAGGGCATCGCCTGCTTCGTCGGCCACAGAGCGGAAAACCTCGGCGAGGCCGAGGTGGTCGTCGTCTCGACCGCCATCAAGAAGAACAACCCCGAACTCGTCGCCGCGCGCGAGAAGCTGCTGCCGATCGTGCGGCGCGCCGAGATGCTCGCCGAACTGATGCGCTTCAGGAACGCCATCGCCATCGGCGGAACGCATGGGAAGACTACAACAACATCCATGGTGGCGACATTGCTCGACGCCGGCGGCCTCGATCCGACGGTGGTCAACGGCGGCATCATCAACGCCTACGGCACCAATGCGCGCATGGGCGACGGCGACTGGATGGTGGTGGAGGCCGACGAGAGCGACGGCACCTTCCTCAAGCTGCCGGCCGACATTGCCGTCGTCACCAATATCGATCCCGAGCACCTCGACCATTACGGCAGCTTCGACAAGGTGCGCGAGGCGTTCCGCCAGTTCGTCGAGAACGTGCCGTTCTACGGCTTCGGCGTGATGTGCACCGATCATCCGGAAGTGCATTCGCTGGTGTCGCGCATCGAGGACCGCCGCGTCATCACCTATGGCGAGAATGCCCAGGCGGACGTGCGCTTCGAGAACCACTGCTTCGACGGCGCCGCTTCCCAGTTCGACGTCGTCATCCGCAACCGCAAGACGGGCGAGGAGACGGCGATCCGCGACCTCCGCCTGCCGATGCCGGGACGGCACAACGTGTCGAACGCCACGGCCGCGATCGCGGTGGCGCACGAACTCGGCCTTTCGGGCGAGGCGATCCGCAAGGGGCTGGCGTCGTTCGGCGGCGTCAAGCGACGCTTCACGCACACGGGTTCGTGGAACGGCGTCGAGGTGTTCGACGACTACGGCCACCACCCTGTCGAGATCAAGGCGGTGCTGAAGGCCGCGCGTGACTCGACGAAGGGCCGCGTCATCGCCATCGCGCAGCCACACCGCTACACGCGCCTGCACGATTTGTTCGGCGACTTCGCCGCCTGCTTCAACGACGCCGACACGGTCATGATCGCCCCGGTCTACGCCGCCGGCGAGGACCCGATCGAAGGCGTCAATTCGGAGGCCCTGGTGCAGCGGATCCGCTCCGGCGGCCACCGTGACGCGCGCTACATCGACGGGCCGGCCGCCGTCGCGCCGCTGGTGAAGGCGCTTGCCAAGCCGGGGGACTTCGTCGTGTTCCTCGGTGCCGGCAACATCACCCAGTGGGCCTACGCCCTGCCGAGGGAACTTGCGGAGGCGTGTGCCTGATGCGTGGGGAACTCCTGATTGAGCGGCTGGCCGAACCGCTTTCCGCGGTGCGCGGCAAGATCACGCCGAACGCCGAGATGGAGAAGATCACCTGGTTCCGCGCCGGCGGCCTCGCCGAGGCGCTGTTCCAGCCGGCCGACGAAGACGATCTCGCGACCTTCCTCAGGGTAGTGCCTGAGGACGTGCCGGTCACGGTCGTCGGCATCGGCTCCAACCTCCTGGTTCGCGAGGGTGGCATACCGGGTTTCATCGTGCGGCTCTCGGCCAAGGGCTTCGGCGAGGCCGAGGCGATCGGGCCGACGCGGCTCCGCGCCGGCGCGGCGACACCTGACAAGCGCGTCGCGGCGCTTGCGCTGGAAGCCGGCATCGGCGGTTTCCATTTCTATCACGGCATCCCCGGCGCGATCGGCGGGGCGCTCAGGATGAACGCCGGCGCCAACGGCGTGGAGACGCGCGAGCGCGTCGTCGAGGTGCGCGCGCTCGACCGCAAGGGCAACGTCCACGTCCTGTCGAACGCCGACATGGGCTATTCCTACCGGCATTCCTCGGCGCCAGTCGACCTGATCTTCACCTCCGCGGTCCTCGAAGGCTATCCGGAAGGCCGCGAGACGATCCGTCGCCTCATGGACGAGGTGCAGCATCACCGCGAGACCGTGCAGCCGATCCGCGAAAAGACCGGCGGCTCGACCTTCAAGAATCCTCCGGGCACCTCGGCCTGGAAGGAAATCGACAAGGCCGGCTGCCGCGGCCTGATGATCGGCGGCGCGCAGATGTCGCCGATGCACTGCAACTTCATGATCAACACCGGCAACGCCACCGGCTACGACCTTGAATATCTTGGCGAAACGGTGCGTGCGCGGGTTCTCGAGGCTTCCGGGATCCGGCTGGAGTGGGAGATCAAGCGCATCGGCCGTTTCAAGTCCGGGCACGAGGTGCAGGAGTTTCTCGGGCAGCTTCTCTGAGCGGCGGCGCCGACGAACGAGGTGTTGCCTGTTTGCGACAGAGGGCAGCTTCGCCCTAATTGGCGAAAGAAAATGAATCTCTCGGAATCTCCGCCACTTGCCAGCGAATCCGCTCTCTGATTCCTTGGCTGCAAGCGTTCCCTGATTGAGTCGTCCAACGCGTAGGCCGCGTTTCGTGCCGGGAGGAGCCTCCGCCCGGCGGGGCCGACTCAATCTCCGGGATCCGCAATGGAATGGCACCGAGAGGGGACCGTCGGCGCATGACGAAAAAACACGTGGCGGTGCTGATGGGAGGGTTCTCCTCCGAGCGGCCGGTCTCCCTCGCGTCCGGCGAGCCATGCGCCGATGCGCTCGAGGCCGAAGGCTACCGCGTCACCCGAATCGACGTCGGCCGCGACGTGTCGTCCGTGCTCGCCGAGCTCAAGCCCGACGTCGCCTTCAATGCCCTGCACGGCCCCTTCGGCGAGGACGGCACGATCCAGGGCATCCTCGAATATCTCGGCATTCCGTACACGCATTCCGGCGTGCTCGCCTCGGCGCTCGCCATGAACAAGGAGCAGGCCAAGAAGATCGCCAAGGCGGCCGGCATCCCGGTGGCCGAATCGAAGGTGGTCAACCGCTTCAAGATCGGCTCGAAGCATCCGATGAAGCCGCCTTACGTGGTCAAGCCGGTCAACGAGGGGTCGAGCTTCGGCGTCGTCATCGTCAAGGAGGACCAGTCGCATCCCCCGCAGGTGATCGGCTCGTCGGAATGGCGCTACGGCGACACCGTGATGGTCGAGCGCTACGTCCATGGACGCGAACTGACCTGCGCCGTCATGGGCGACGTGGCGCTCGGCGTCACCGAGATCATACCGGTCGGCCATTCCTTCTACGACTACGATTCGAAATACGTCGCGGGCGGATCAAAACACGAATGCCCGGCAAAAATTTCACCGAATATTTACCAAAAAATACAGACACTGGCGCTCAAGGCTCACCAAGCGATCGGCTGTCGAGGCGTTTCCCGGTCGGACTTCCGTTACGACGACCGCCATTCCGAGAATGGCGAGGTCGTCTGGCTGGAAGTCAACACCCAGCCGGGCATGACCCCGACGTCGCTGGTGCCCGAGATCGCCGCCCATGCCGGGCATTCGTTTGGCGAGCTGTTAAGTTGGATGGTGGAGGACGCCACGTGTCTTCGGTAGGGTCAGGGCGGGATCGGGAGATGGGCGCGTTTCGCGGCGTTCCTTCCGTGCGCGCCCTGTGGTCCGAGGGTTTCGTGCTGCCGCGCTGGCTGCGCCGGCCGGCGCGTGTGTTCGGCCGCCTGACGGGCGGCGACCTCGTCCCCCCGCGCTTTTCGGCCTCGGTCATGACGGCCGCCTTCCTCGCGGCCTCCGCGCTCTACGGCGCCCAGGTCGGCGGGCACGTGCCTGCGGTCGTCCAGGCGCTCACCGCGCGCAGCGGCTTCGCCGTCGACCAGGTGCGGGTGACGGGCCATGTCGAGACGTCCGAGATCGACATCCTCGGCGCGCTGGCGCTGGACGGCTGGACCTCGCTGATCGGCTTCGACGCCGAGGCCGCCCGCGAGCGCGTGGCGGCGTTGCCCTGGGTACAGGGCGCAGCCGTCCGCAAGGTCTATCCCGACGCGATCGAGGTCGAGGTCGAGGAACGTACGCCCTATGCGATCTGGCAGCACGGCAGCGAACTCTCCGTCGTCGAGGCGTCGGGGCGGCCCATCGCGCCGTTCGCCGGCGGCCGGCAGGCGGCGCTTCCGCTGGTCATCGGCGCGGGCGCCAACGAAGCCGCCAGCAGCTTCGTCGGCAAGGTCAAGGGCTATCCCGAACTCGCGTCGCGGGTGAAGGGCTACATCCGCGTCGCCGAGCGGCGCTGGGACCTGCGGCTGGAGAGCGGCATCACCGTCAAGCTTCCGGAAAGCGGCGAGGACGAGGCCATCGTCGAACTCCTGGCGATGGATCGCGATACCGCGCTGCTGTCGCGCGACATCGTCTCGGTCGATTTGAGGCTGACCGATCGCGTCGTCGTCCAGCTGACGCCGCAAGGCGTCGAGCGCCGGGCCGCCGCGCTCGCCGAAAGCGCCAAGGCGCGCAAGCGCCTGGAGAAGAAGATATGAGCTGGCTGCGTGGCGCCAACAAACCCGCGGTGCGCCGTTCCGGCGTCATCACCGTGCTCGACGTCGGCTCGAGCAAGGTGTGCTGCATCGTCGCCCGGCTGAAACCGCACGAGGACAGCCAGCTGCTTCGCGGCCGCACCCACCGTGCACAGGTGATCGGCATCGGCCACCAGAAGTCGCGCGGCGTGAAGTCGGGCGTGGTCGTGGAACTGGACCGGGCCGAGCAGGCGATCCGCCTCGCGGTCGATTCGGCCGAGCGGATGGCGGGCCTCACGGTCGATTCGCTGATCGTCAACCTGACCGCCGGCCGGCTGAAGAGCGAGACCTACACCGCCACCATCAATCTCGGCGGCCACGAGGCCGACGGCGACGACATCGCCAAGGTGCTCGCCACGGGCGCGCGCCAGTCGTTGAAGAGCGAGCGCCAGGTGGTGCATTCGCTGGCGACCGGATTCTCGCTCGACGGCGAGCGCGGGGTGCGCGACCCGAGCGGCATGGTCGGCGACACGCTGGGCGTCGACATGCATGTGGTCACGGCGGACGCCGCGCCGATGCGCAATATCGAGCTCTGCGTCAACCGCGCCCACCTTTCGGTCGAGCGCATGGTCGCAACGCCCTATGCTTCGGGACTCGCCGCCCTCGTCGACGACGAACTCGAGATGGGCGCGGCCTGCGTCGACATGGGCGGCGGCACGACGACCATGTCGGTCTTCGCCGACGGCAAGTTCGTCTTCGCCGATTCCATCCCCCTCGGCGGCAACCACGTCACCATGGACCTCGCGCGCGGCCTCTCGACCAGGCTCGAGGATGCCGAACGGCTGAAGGTCATGCACGGCTCGGCGCTGCCCGGCAGCGCCGACGACCGGGACGTCGTCACGATCCAGCCCATCGGAGAGGACACCGACGTGCCGCTACAGGTGCCGCGCTCGGTGATGACGCGCATCATCCGCGCACGCATCGAGGAAACGCTGGAGATCATCCGCGACCGGCTCGGCCAGTCGGGTCTCGGCGGCGCGGCCGGCAAGCGGGTGGTGCTGACCGGCGGCGCCGCCCAGCTCACCGGCCTGTCCGAGGCGGCGCGGCGCATCCTTGGACGCAATGTCCGCATCGGACGGCCGCTCGGCGTGGTCGGCCTTCCCGAGGCGGCGAAGGGCCCGGCCTTCTCGGCGGCGATCGGCCTGTTGATCTACCCGCAGATGGCGGCCTTCGAGACGAACGAGGTCAAGGGCGCGGCGAGCTTGCGCATGACGGGAACGGGCGGCCGTTTCCAGCGCATGGGACAGTGGTTGAAGGACAGTTTCTAGTTTCGAATCGGGCGGCAACGCCCCGGAAGTCGGCGGCCGCAGCGGCGACGCGGCATGAAAGGCAAAGAAGGACGAGCACTATGACGATCAATCTGCACAAGCCGGACATCACCGAGCTCAAGCCGCGCATCACGGTGTTCGGTGTGGGCGGCGGCGGCGGCAACGCCGTCAACAACATGATCACCGCGGGCCTGCGCGGCGTCGAGTTCGTCGTCGCCAACACGGACGCCCAGGCGCTGACGATGTCGAAGGCCGAGCGGCTCATCCAGCTCGGCGCGCACGTCACCGAGGGCCTCGGCGCCGGTTCCCAGCCGGAAGTCGGCCGGGCCGCCGCGGAAGAGTGCATCGACGAGATCCTCGATCACCTGTCCAACACCCACATGTGCTTCGTCACCGCCGGCATGGGCGGCGGCACCGGCACGGGTGCTGCCCCCGTCGTGGCCCGCGCGGCCCGCGAAAAGGGCATCCTGACCGTCGGCGTCGTCACCAAGCCGTTCCACTTCGAGGGCCAGCGCCGCATGAAGACCGCGGACCTCGGCATCGAGGAACTGCAGAAGTGCGTCGACACGCTCATCGTCATCCCGAACCAGAACCTGTTCCGCATCGCCAACGACAAGACCACCTTCGCCGACGCCTTCGCGATGGCCGACCAGGTGCTCTACTCGGGCGTCGCCTGCATCACCGACCTGATGGTCAAGGAAGGCCTGATCAATCTCGACTTCGCCGACGTCCGTTCGGTGATGCGCGAGATGGGCAAGGCGATGATGGGTACCGGCGAGGCTTCCGGCGAGGGCCGCGCGATGGCCGCCGCCGAGGCGGCGATCGCCAACCCGCTGCTTGACGAGACCTCGATGAAGGGCGCGAGGGGCCTGCTGATCTCGATCACCGGCGGCCGCGACCTCACCCTGTTCGAAGTCGACGAAGCCGCAACCCGCATCCGCGAGGAAGTCGACCAGGACGCCAACATCATCCTGGGCGCCACCTTCGACGAGGCGCTCGAAGGCGTGATCCGCGTCTCGGTGGTCGCGACCGGCATCGACAAGGCCGCCGGCGACATCGCCGCGCCGCCGATCCAGCTGCGCCAGCCGATCAAACCTGTCGCCCGGCCGGCAGCGCCGGCGGCGGAGACCCGGCCGGCGCCGCAGCCCATGCATGCACCGGTTCATGAGGTGCCGATGGCGCGTGCCGCCGATCCGGTCGCCGAGGCGATCCGCATGGCGGAGGCGAATGCGATGGAGATGGCCATGCCTCGGCACGCCGCGCCTGCCGAGGAGTTCCGCCCGCAGAGCAGGCTGTTCCAGGCGCCGCCCGCCGCCCACGCTCCGGCCGAGTCCTCGGCGATGCCTGCCCCCGCGCCGATGATGGCGCGCGAAGCGGTCGCGCCCGCCCCGGTCCACGCCCGCATGCCGCGCGTCGAGGATTTCCCGCCGATCGTGAAGGCGGAAGTCGAGGCAGCGCAGAACGTCCGTTCGGCCGACCATGAGGAAAAAGGCCCGATGGGCCTGCTCAAGCGGCTGACCAACGGCCTGACCCGTCGCGAAGAGGAAGCCCCGCGGCTCCAGCCCGCGCAGCCGCGCGAGGCGAAGCTCCGCCAGCCCGCGCCGGAAGCCCGCCGTCCGGCAACGCAGGACCCGCAGCTCTACGCGCCGCGCCGCGGCCAGCTCGACGAGCACGGCCGGCCCGCCCCGCAGCCCCGCGCCGCGCAGGAAGAGGATCAGCTCGAGATTCCGGCTTTCCTTCGCCGGCAAGCCAACTGATCCTGCAAGACAGGACGATCGAGGGGCGGACACCGCGGTGTCCGCCCGTTCTTTTTTCCGGAAGCCTGCGTTTTCAAGATCTTGAACGCGTGGCTTCGCGGTAACACGGAGTAAGAAACCGTGATTTGGCGGTCCCAGCGGGCTGGGACTATCTTCCGCCTCGACAGTAGAGCCGCAGCAGGGATTAGGGGGTGATTCCTGCTCCAAGCCGAAAGGTGCGCCACGGCGTGCCGCGCGGCCGGCCAACGGGGCGCAAGGGGATCGGTTTTGTACGATCAACAGACGACGATCAGATCGCGCGTATCGCTCTCGGGGACGGGCGTTCACAGCGGCAAGTCGGTTTCGATCCATTTCAGCCCGGCCGACGCCGATACCGGGATCACCTTCCATCTCTTCGCCGACGACGGCGTGACGGAAATCCACGCACTCCATTCGCAGGTCGGCAGCACCGACCTGTCGACGGTGCTCGGCGATCCTGCGGGCGCGCACGTGGCGACGGTCGAGCACCTGATGGCGACGCTGTTCGGACTTGGCATCGACAACATCGCGATCGAGATCGACGGCACCGAGGTGCCGATCCTCGACGGCAGCGCGGCCATGTTCGTCGATGCTTTCGAGCAGGCCGGCATCGAGCGGCTCGCGGCGCGGCGGCGCTACATTCGCGTCCTCAAGCCGGTGCGCATCGAGGCGGGCGGCTCGTGGGCCGAGTTTCGCCCCCACGACGGCACGCGCTTCGAGGTCGAGATCGATTTCGACAGCCCGGCGATCGGGCGGCAGTCGCTGGCCCTCGACCTCGACGCGGAGCGGTTCCGCCGCGAGGTCGCGCGGGCGCGCACCTTCGGCTTCATGAAGGACGTCGAGCGCCTGTGGGCGGCGGGCTTCGCTCTGGGTTCGTCGCTGGAGAATTCCGTGGTGATCGGCGACGACCATCGTATCATCAACATGGAAGGCCTGCGCTATCCCGACGAGTTCGTCCGCCACAAGATGCTGGACGCGATGGGTGACCTGGCGCTGGCGGGAGCGCGCTTCATCGGATGCTTCCGCTCCTATCGCGGCGGCCACAAGCTCAACGCGGCAGCGCTGCGCCGGCTCCTTGCCGACAGTTCCGCATACCAGATCGTCGAGAGCAGCCGCCGCGACCGCGGTCGCGCGGCGGAGGTGACCGCTGTCGGCGGGCCGCTGCACGCGCCGTCGGTCCGCTGACGGCAGATAGCGCCGGCCTTCGTCCCGGGGGCGTGTCTTCCGCGCAACAGGTCCTTACCCTTCGCACGGGGTCCGGCCGCTGCCACAAATTCGCGCCATTGCCGCCCGATAGCGTTGCCGGTCAGTGGCTTGTATGATTTATGGCAGCGTCACGAGCCGTTCTTTTCCTGTGACTGCCAGAGGGGCGGAAGCCGAACATGCTTTTCAAGACCACCGCCAAGTCGAGCCGTTCGCTGCTCCTTGCGCTTCCGGCCGTGTTGCTGCCCGTCTTCCTGACCGCCTGCGCGTCCGACGCCGACGTCGATCTCGCCACCTATGTCGAGCAGACCGATCCGGCCGACCTGCTCTACAATCAGGGCCTCGCGAATCTCGAGGCGGGCCGCTTGAAGGAAGCGACCGCCAAGTTCGACGCGGTCGACCGCCAGCACCCCTATTCGGAGTTCGCGCGCAAGTCGATGGTGATGAGCGCCTTCGCCCAGTATCGGCAGGGCAACTACGACGAGGCGATCAATGCCGGCAAGCGCTACGTCAATCTCTATCCGTCGACGCCCGACGCGGCTTATGCGCAGTACATCGTCGGCCTGAGCTACTTCCGGCAGATCCGCGACGTCACGCAGGACCAGAAGGAATCGCGCCGCGCCATCGAGGCGATGGAAGAGGTCGTCGCCCGCTGGCCCGATTCCGAATATGTCGAGGATGCCAAGCAGAAGATCCGCTTCGCCCGCGACCAGCTCGCCGGCAAGGAGATGCAGATCGGCCGCTACTATCTCGAACGGCGCGAGTACCTCGCGGCGATCAAGCGGTTCCGCTACGTCATCGAGCAGTACCCGAACACGCGGCACGTCGAGGAGTCGCTGGCGCGGCTCACCGAGTCCTACTACGCCATGGGCCTGACGTCGGAAGCGCAGACGGCCGCGGCCGTGCTCGGCCATAACTATCCGGACAGCCAATGGTACGCGGATTCCTACAAGCTGCTGCAGAGCGGCGGCCTCGAGCCGCGTGAGAACAAGGGCTCGTGGATATCCAAGGCCGGGTCGCTCATTCTCGGCACCTGAAGCCGGTCCATGCTGGCGCACCTGTCGATCCGCGACATCGTTCTGATCGAACGGCTGGACATTGACTTCGCCGCCGGGCTCTCGGTGCTGACCGGCGAGACGGGCGCCGGAAAGTCGATCCTTCTCGATGCGCTGGCGCTGGCGCTGGGCGCGCGTGGCGACGCCTCGCTGGTTCGCCACGGCGCCGCGCAGGGGCAGGTGACCGCGGTCTTCGACGTGCCGGCCAACCATCCGGCCCGCGGCCTGCTCGCCGACAACGCCATCGACGACGACGGCGACATCATCCTGAGGCGCGTGCAGACCGCCGACGGACGCACCCGCGTCTTCGTCAACGACCAGCCCTCGAGCGTGGCGCTGATGCGCGACGTCGGCCGTGCGCTGGTAGAGATCCATGGCCAGCACGACGACCGCGCGCTCGTCGATGCCGCCGCGCACCGGGCGCTGCTCGATGCCTTCGGCGGCCATGCCGGGGCGGCCGCGGAGACGGCGTCGGCCTGGCGGCGCTGGCGCGCCACCGAGCAGGAACTCTCCCGCCATCGCGCCCGGGTGGAGGCGGCCGCGCGCGAGGCGGACTATCTGCGCGCTTCCGTGGCCGAGCTCTCCAAGCTCGATCCGCAGCCGGGCGAGGAAACCGAACTCGCCGAGCGGCGCGCAACGATGATGCGCTCCGAGAAGATCGCCGCCGACGTCAACGACGCCAATGAGATCCTGTCGGGGCCGCAGGCGGCCTCGCCGCAGCTCGCCAGCCTGATGCGGCGATTACAGCGCAAGGCGGCCGAGGCGCCGGGCCTGCTCGACGACGTGCTGAAGGCGCTCGACGACGCGCTGATCGCGCTCGACGCAGCCCAGACCGGCGTCGATGCCGCGCTCAGGGCGATCGAATACGATCCCCAGGGGCTGGAACGGACGGAGGAGCGGCTGTTCGCCCTGCGCGCAGCCGGCCGCAAACACTCGGTGGCGGTGGACGACCTCGCGGGACTGCGCGACCGCATGGCGGCCGATCTTGCCGATCTCGACGCGGGCGAGGAGCGCCTCGCCGTGCTCGAGCGGCAGGCGCAGGCTTCCCGCGACATCTATGACCGGCTCGCGGCGGATCTGAGCGAGAAGCGCAGGGCGGCCGCGCAGCATCTGGAAGAGGCGGTGACGGCGGAGTTGCCGGCGCTGAAGCTCGAGCGGGCGCAATTCATCGTCGAGCTGTCCAGCGACCGTGACGACCGCCAGGCCGAGGGCATCGACCAGATCGAGTACTGGGTGCGGACCAATCCCGGCACCAGGCCCGGGCCGATGATGAAGGTGGCGTCCGGGGGCGAACTGTCGCGCTTCCTGCTGGCGCTGAAGGTCGCGCTGGCCGACCGCGGCTCGGCGCCGACGCTGGTCTTCGACGAGATCGACACGGGCGTGGGCGGCGCCGTTGCCGACGCCATCGGCCAGCGCCTGGCGCGGCTGTCGCGCCGCGTGCAGGTGCTTTCGGTGACGCATGCGCCGCAGGTCGCGGCGAGGGCGCACACGCACTACCTGATCTCCAAGTCTGGCGGCGCCGACCGGGTGTCGACCGGCATCGCCGCCATGGACCGGCCGCAGCGCCAGGAGGAGATCGCGCGCATGCTCGCCGGCGCGACGATTACCGACGAGGCGAGGGCGGCGGCCGAACGGCTGCTCAGGGAGAATGCCGCGGCGGGATAGGGTTGCGAGCCTGTCGTGGCTTCCGGTCGCGGCGTGCGACCTGGCAGTGGGCGTCAGCAACCTGTGATTCCGGGTCCACAAGGCCCGCGCCGCGCGCTAGAACGGTCCGTCCAAACCGGAACGTTCGCATGTCGCTTGCCCAGAAGCCCGTCGACCAGCTCACCCAGGAAGAAGCGGCGGAAGAACTCGCCCGCCTCGCCGCCGAGATCGCCAGGCACGATCGGCTCTATCATGGCGAGGACCGCCCGGAGATCACCGACGCCGAATACGACGCGCTGCGCCAGCGCAACGCTGCGATCGAGGCGCGGTTTCCCGAGCTGACGCGCGCCGATTCGCCGTCGCGCGGCGTCGGCGCGGCGCCGTCGGCGACCTTCGCGCCGGCGCAGCACGCCAAGCCGATGCTGTCGCTCGACAACGTCTTCACCGACGAGGACGTCGTCGATTTCGTCGGCTCGGTGCGGCGTTTCCTGGCGCTGCCCGGCGACGCGGAGCTGGTCTTCACCGCCGAGCCGAAGATCGACGGCCTGTCGATGTCGCTGCGCTACGAGAAGGGCCGGCTGGTGACGGCCGCCACCCGTGGGGACGGCACGACAGGCGAGAACGTGACCGCCAACATCCGCACGCTGGACGAGATTCCGGAGCGGCTGCCCGCCGACGCGCCGGAGCTCATCGAGATCCGGGGCGAGGTCTACATGCGCCGGGACGACTTCTTCGCGCTGAACCGGCGCATGGCCGAGACCGGCCAGGCCTTCGCCAATCCGCGCAATTCGGCGGCGGGGAGCCTGCGCCAGAAGAACGCCGAGGTGACGCGCTCGCGGCCGCTGAAATTCTTCGCCTACGCCTGGGGCGAAACCAGCGAGCCGATCGCCGGAACGCAGTTCGACGCGGTGAAGCGGCTGGCCGACTGGGGTTTCAAAGTCAACGAGCTGATGGTGCGCTGCCGCTCGCTCGAAGAGATGCTCGGCCATTACCGGGCGATCGAGGCGAGGCGCGCGGCGCTGCCCTACGACATCGACGGCGTCGTCTACAAGGTCGACCGGCTCGACCTGCAGGAGCGCCTCGGCTTCCGCTCGCGCTCGCCGCGCTGGGCCACGGCGCACAAGTTCCCCGCCGAGAAGGCGACGACGGTGCTGGAGCGGATCGACATCCAGGTCGGCCGCACCGGCGCGATGACGCCGGTTGCGCGGCTGACGCCGGTCACCGTCGGCGGCGTCGTGGTCACCAACGCCACGCTGCACAACGAAGACTACATCCGCGGCATCGGCAACGACGGCCAGCCGATCCGCGAGGGCAGGGACATCCGCGAGGGCGATACGGTGATCGTCCAGCGCGCCGGCGACGTCATCCCGCAGATCCTCGACATCGTCCCGGAGAAGCGCCCGGCCGGTTCCGAGCCCTACCGCTTCCCGCACCGCTGCCCGGTCTGCGGCAGCCACGCGGTGCGCGAGGAAGGCGAGGCGGTATGGCGGTGCACCGGCGGGCTGATCTGCCCGGCGCAGGCGATGGAGCGGCTGCGCCATTTCGTCTCGCGCAACGCCATGGACATCGAAGGCCTCGGCGAGAAGCAGATCGAGTTCTTCTTCACCACCGACAAGGCCGCGCAGCGTATCGTCGCGCCAGCCGACATCTTCACGCTGAGGCGGCGCCAGGAGACCCTGCCGGACACGCTCGAAGGCTCGATGGAGCGGCTCGACAAGGTCGAGGGCTTCGGCGAGGTCTCCGTGCGCAAGCTCCTCGTCGCGATCGACGAGCGGCGCCGGGTGGCGCTGTCGCGCTTTCTCTTCGCGCTCGGCATCCGCCACATCGGCGAGACCAACGCCAAGCGCCTGGCGCGGCACTTCCTCTCCTTCGACGCGCTCAGGGCGGCCGCCGAGGCGGCGCGCGCACCGCAGGGCAAGGGTGACGCCGGCAACGCCGAATGGCAGGAGATCGTCGGCGTCAACGGCATCGGCGGCGTGGTCGCCGAGGCGCTGGTCGACTTCTTCGCCGAGGACCACAACCGCGACGCCGTGGACGCGCTTCTCGCAGCCGGAGTCACGCCGCTCGACGAGGAGGCGATCGGCGAGGTGTCCTCGCCCGTCGCCGGCAAGACGGTGGTTTTCACCGGGGCGCTGGAGCGGATGAGCCGCGACGAGGCCAAGGCCATGGCCGAGCGGCTGGGCGCCAAGGTCGCCGGTTCGGTGTCGAAGAAGACCGACCTCGTCGTGGCCGGGCCCGGGGCCGGATCGAAGCTCAAGCAGGCGACCGACCTCGGAATCGAGGTGATCGACGAGGACGCGTGGTTCGAGCGTGTGGGGCCGTCGCTCTGAGCGGCCAGCGGCGCGCTCAACCCTGGCTCAACCGAATTGATGTGACAGGTCAGTATCGCTGACCTAGACAGGCGGCCTCCGTATGGACGCCGCCATGACCACCGCAACAGCCCCGACCCGATCGGCCCGCCGCGAGTTCCTCGCCGGAACGCGACTCGGCGTGCCGGTCATCATCGCCTCCGCGCCGTTCGCCATCCTGTTCGGCGCGCTTGCCGTCGACAACGGACTGTCGGTCGGCGAGGCGACGCTGATGAGCGCGGCGATCTACGGCGGCGCCTCGCAGATGGTCGGCATCGAGCTGTTCGGTCACCAGATCGCGCCGTGGCTGGTGGTGTTCTCCATCTTCGCCGTGAATTTCCGCCACGTGCTCTATTCCGCCGCCGTCGGCCGCCGGATCGGACACTGGTCGTTCATCGAGAAGACGGTCGGCTTCTTCTTCCTCGTCGATCCGCAGTATGCCGAAGCGGAACGCAGGACCGAGCGCGGCGAGAGCGTCGGCTTCGCCTGGTACATGGGGATGGCGCTGCCGATCTATGTCTGCTGGGTCATCGAATCAGGCCTGGGCGCGGCCTTCAGCCGGCTGCTGCCCGATACCAAGGCGCTCGGCATCGACTTCCTCCTGCCGATCTACTTCCTCGGGCTGGTGATGGGTTTCCGCACCCGTTCGTTCTGGTTCCCGGTGGTCATGGTCAGCGCCGTCGCCGCGATCGTCGCCCACAAGCTGGTCGGATCGCCGTGGCACGTCACGCTCGGGGCGGCCGCCGGGGTCGCTCTCGCCGCGGCGATGACGCCGTCGGGCGGCGAGGAAGGGCGTCGATGACCGAGACGCTGTGGATCATCGTCGGCGGAGCGCTGATGACCTATCTGGCGCGCGTCGGCGGGCATCTCGTGCTGTCGCGCTTCGAGCGCATCCACCCGCGGGTGGAAGCCGGCCTCAACGCCGTGCCGGCCGCCGTGCTGACGACGCTGGTCGCCCCCGCGGCGATGAACGGCGGCATACCCGAGATCACCTCGCTCGTCGTCGCCGGCGCGATCGCCTGGGTCTGGGGCGGCATGATGCCGATGTTCCTGATAGGCGGCGCCGTGCTCATTGCGCTCCGGCACCTGCTCGGCTGATCAGCGCAGCGGCGCGGTCGCGGCCTCCAGCCATTTCAGCGTCTCGCCGCCCACCAGCGGGCCGATCTCCGCCAGCACGCGAGCGTGATAGGCGTCGAGCCAGGCGAGTTCCTCCTTCGTCAGCAGCCATGGCGCCAGCAGCCTGCGGTCGAACGGGGCGAGCGTCAGCGTCTCGAAGCCGTGCATGGCGATGTCGCCGCCTTCGATTTCTTCCGTCGCGGTGACGAGGATCAGGTTCTCCAGGCGGATGCCGTAGTGGCCGGGCTTGTAGTAGCCGGGCTCGTTGGAGAGGATCATGCCCTCTACCAGCTTCTCGGTCCCCGTCCTGGCGATGCGCTGCGGTCCCTCGTGGACCGAGAGGTACGAGCCGACGCCGTGGCCGGTGCCGTGGGCGTAATCGACGCCCGCCTTCCAGTGGGCGATGCGGGCGACCGCGTCGATGTCCGAGCCGCGGGTCCCGGGCGGGAAGCGCAGCATCGAGATGCCGATCATGCCCTTGAGGACGATGGTGGCGCGCTCGCGCATCTCGTCGGTCGGCGTGCCGATGGCGACGGTGCGGGTGATGTCGGTGGTGCCGTCCTCGTACTGCGCCCCGGAATCCAGCAGGAACAGCTCGCCGGCGCCGAGCCGCCGGTTGGTCGCCCGCGAGACGCGGTAGTGGATGACGGCGCCGTTCGGGCCGGCGCCGGAGATCGTGTCGAAGGAGACGTCGCGCAGCGGCATCTGCGTCGCCTCGCCGGCTGCCCGGCGGCAGTCCTCGAGCCGCGTGACGGCGGCGATCTCGTCGACCGATCCGGGCTCCTGCGCATCGAGCCAGGCAAGCAGCTCGACGACCGCCGCGCCGTCGCGACGATGCGCCGCCCGCGTCCCGGCGATCTCGGCGGCGTTCTTCGCGGCGCGCGGCAGGCGGGCCGGGTCGGGCGCCTGGACCACCTTGCCTCCCGCCTCCTCGACGATTGTGCGCAGCCTGTCCGCGGCGAGCGCGGGGTCGAGGGCGATCGCCGCGCCCTGCGTGGCGAGCCGCGCCAGCTCGGGCTCGAGCCGCCGCGGCGGATGGATGTCGCAGAGCTGCGTCAGATAGGCTTCCGTCTCGATGCCCATCTTGCGCTTGTCCATGAACAGGGAATGGCGGCCGTCGGCGCCGACGACCGCGAAACCGAGCGCCAGCGGCGTGTGCGGCACGTCGCCGCCGCGGATGTTGAATGCCCAGGCGAGTGAGGACGGGTCGGTCAGCACGCAATGCGTCGCACCCTGGCGGCCGATCGCCTCGGCGAGGTCGGAGAGCTTGTCGCGCGCAAGCCTGCCGGCGAAGGCGATCGGATGGATCGTCACCGGTTCGAGCGGCGGGGAAGGCTGGTCGGTCCACAGGACATCGATCGGATTGACGTCGAGCGCGACCATCTCGGCGTCCGCCTTCGCCGCCGCGGCGCGCAGGGCCCGGGCGTCGGCGATTGTGTGCAGCCACGGATCGAAGCCGATCCGCGCGCCCTTTCGCACATTGTCGGCGATCCAGGCGCTGGGTGGTGTGTCGACGAGGCTCTCGGGCGTGAAGACGGCCATGTCGGCCTGGTCGCGCACCTGTAGCGTATAGCGCCCGTCGACGAAGATCAGGGCCCTGTCGGCGAGGACGAGCGCCATGCCGGCCGAGCCGGCGAACCCGGTCAGCCAGCGCAGCCGCTCCGAGCGCGCGGCGACGTATTCGCCCTGGTGCTCGTCGGCGCGCGGGACGAGGAAGCCGTCGAGGTTTCGCTCGGCGAGCCAGCCGCGCAGCCCGGCGACGCGCTCGGCGCCCTTCGATGGATCGGCTTCGGTGTCGAACGTCTGGAACATGATGAACCTGGATGAATGTTGGCCGGCGGCGACCGTAGACGGTTTCGCCGGAGGATGGAATCGGCGTCGACGGCCGGGCGGGCGGCATGGCGGATTGCTGCATTGCAGCATCTTCTTCGCATATGCAAAATGAGATGGGTGCCATGCGAAAGCGTCTCTTTTCCGCAGGGGCAGCGACTCATACATTCGTCGGCGTGGAGGACTTGTCGGACAGTCCTGACCAGGAGCAAGACCATGACAGCCAAGAGCGGTTTCTTCCGCAGCACGTTCAATGCCTTCATCGCCGCGCGCGAGCGTCAGGCCAGCCAGTACGTCAACGGCGCGCTGCTCATGCTCGATGACGAGACGCTGAAGGCGGCGGGCTACAGTCGCGCCGAACTGCGCAAGCGCCCGAGTTCGGCCTACTTCTTCTAGGCCCGGTGCCCGCGGACGACAGGCGTCCGCAACAGGTGACGCAAGGCGGTCCCGATGGGCCGCCTTTTGTCGTTACGGGCACGGGCCCCGTCAGCGCTTCATATGGATGGTCACCCAGCCCTCGCGGTGGAGGGTGGAGACGTGGCGGAAACGCTGGCCGACATAGGCGGCGATGACCGCGTCGCGCTGGCGCTCGAGGATCCCCGAGAGAATCAAGGAACCGCCCGGCGCCAGATGTGTGCGCATGCCCGGCGCCAGCCGCATCAGCGGCCTGGCCAGGATGTTGGCGACGATCAGGTCGAACGGCGCCCGGCGGGCGAAGGCGGGATGGCCGAAGCCGGTCGCGGTGGCGGTCTCGACATAAGCGGCCACACCGTTGAGCCGGACGTTCTCTGCAGCCACCCTGGTCGCGACCGGATCGATGTCGGTGGCGAGGACCGGGATATGCGCGAGCTTGGCCAGGGCGATGGCGAGGACCGCGCTGCCGGTGCCGAGGTCGAGCGCCTTCGCCGGCCGTTCGCGCCGCACCACCCGGTCGATCATCTCCAGGCATCCGGCGGTGGTGCCGTGATGGCCGGTGCCGAAGGCGAGGCCGGCCTCGATCTCGATGGCCAGGTCGCCGATGCGCCGCCGGTCGCGGTCGTGGCCGCCGTGAACGAGGAAGCGGGCGGCGCGCACCGGCTTCAGGCCCTCCAGCGAACGCGTCACCCAGTCGATGTCGGGCAGCGTCTCGCGGATCGGTTCGATCGAGACGCCGGCTTCGGCGAGAACCGCGCGCAGGCGTGCCTCGACGTCATCGGCGTCGTCGTCGGTGTAGAGCGAGACCTCGTGGACGTCGCGGTCCTCGTCGATCTCGATGTTGGCGAGCGGACAGCCGTCTTCTTCGAACGCGGTTTCCAGCGCGGCGTAGGCGCGGTTCGTTGCCTCGCGTCCGGCGGTGAGGATGAAGCGGGTCTGCGGCATTCTTCGTGCGATTCCGTCCGTTGCGCCGAGCCGCGGACGAGGTCGAGTGCGCCGCGGGCGGCGTCACCCATACATCGGCGCCTGCCGCGACAACAGGGGTGACGGTTTCGGGAAGAGAGGCGAATCAGCCCTTCGCGAGGCGGCGCAGCTTCTCGATCGCGGTGTCCGGGTTCTCGCCGTAGGCGATCGTCCCGGCGAAGGCGCCGGCGCTGTCGAGGAGAAGCACAGACGCGGTGTGGTCCATCGTGTAGTCGCCGCCCTCGAGATCGACCCGGCGGGCGAAGATGCCGAACGCCTTGGCCATCGCGGCGATCTTCTCAGGCTCGCCGGTGATGCCGACGATGCGGTCGGAGACGTTGCTGACGTAGGACTTGAGGAGTTCGGGCGTGTCGCGCTCGGGATCGATCGAGACGAAGTAGGCGCGGATGTCCTTGCCCTCGTCGCCGAGCTTGGCCAGCCAGCCGTTGAGCTCGTAGAGGGTCGTCGGGCAGACTTCCGGGCAATGGGTGAAGCCGAAGAAGACCGCGGTGGGGTGGCCGCGGAAGGCGGCTTCGTTGATCGGGTTGTTGTCGTAGTCCACGGCCGTGAAGGCGCCGCCGTAGGCTTCGCCGGAATTGGTGGTCCGGTACCAGTCGAAGGTCAGCCAGCCGATGCCGGCGGCCATCAGGACCAGAATGCCGACGAGAATGGAGCGCATCATGATGGAAATCCGTTCGAAAGCCGAGCCGAGGCTCTAGAAGCACCAGGCGAGGCCGGACTCGACCGTTGCCAGGAAGATGCCGGCGCCGTGATCGAGCCAGGAGGCGAAGGCGACGCCGGTCGCCGCCGCGAGTGCGGCGACGAGGAGCGCGATGCGCCAGAGGGGCAGGGCCGGCGACGGCGTATTTTTCATGGTCCCTATGTAGCGTGGCGCGCCCCGACGAAAAAGGGGCGTTGTTGCCGCGCCGCGGCGAAGACTTGCAAAACCGGTCGCCTCCGCCCACCTGAAGCGACGTCGTCATCGGCAGGAGACAGTCCCATGCGCCGCACCTTCGCTTCCGCCCTCGCCGGGCTCGCCCTCACGGCCACGCCCGCGCTCGCCGAGCAGGTCGGAGAAGTCGGCGTCGACTGGCTCGGCAACGATATCATCGTCGAGGCCTTCAAGGACCCAGGCGTCGACGGCATCACCTGCCACGTCTCCTATTTCGAGCGCGGCATCGTCGACCGGCTGCAGAAGGGCAACTGGTTCGAGGACCCGTCGGACACGGCCATCGCCTGCCGGCAGACGGGACCGATCACCATCCACGAGATCTCCCTCGATGCCGACGGCGAGGAGGTGTTCAAGCAGGGCATCAGCCTGATCTGGAAGAAGCAGGTGGTGAACCGCATCTACGACAAGGCCAACGACACGCTGATCTACCTCGCCCATTCGCGCCAGGTGCAGGACGGGTCGGCGAAGATGTCGATGTCGAGCGTGCCGCTCTACGGCCAGACCGTCACCTGGGAAAAGGGCAAGCCGTGAACGGGCAGTTCTTCCAGCCTGCCCCTGACGCTCCCACCCGCCCCGCTGGCGGCCTTTCCACGTAGGGGCGGCGAGGCGGAGCGGCTTGCCGGCCGCGCCGCGCCCGCGTAAAGCGCGGCGATGGCCGACGATTTACGCTTCACCGACCCAGAGCCGAGAATTCATCCCACGGCGGAGCTGAAATCCTGCCGGCTCGGCCGCTACGCCGCGATCGGCGAGCGCGTGATCCTGCGCGAGGTGACGGTCGGCGACTTTTCGTACTTCGAGCGCCACGCCGAAGCGATCTACACGGGAATCGGCAAGTTCTGCTCGATCGCGGCCAACAGCCGCATCAACGCGCTGGAGCACCCGCTGGAGCGGGCGACGACGCACAAGGTGAGCTACCGCCCGAACGAGTACTTCCGCTATCTCGGCGTCGACGCGGGGTTCCGCGAGCGACGGCGGGCGAAAAGGGTGACGATCGGCAACGACGTGTGGATCGGGCACGGCGCGGTGGTCATGCCCGGCGTGACGATCGGCGACGGCGCCGTGGTGGGCGCCAACGCGGTCGTGACCCGCGACGTCGCGCCCTACCGTATCGTCGCCGGCGCGCCGGCGCGGCCGTTGCGCGACCGCTTTGCCGCGGACATCGCGGAAAGGCTGCAGCGCCTGGCGTGGTGGGACTGGCCGGCCGAACGGCTGTTCGAGGCGATCCCGGACATGCAGGCGCTGCCGATCGAGGCCTTTCTCGACAAGTGGGAAAAGGCGGCGGGCTGAGGGCGCGCCGCCGTCATTCTCCCTTCAGGAAGTCGGCGAAGGCCCCCGCATGATCGGGGTGCCAGCGCGACAGGGCGGGGCGATTCTCGATGACGTCGCCGATCGCCCAGGCCATCCGCTTCTCGTCGGTGCGCCGTTCGGTCTCGTTGTCGGGACAGAGAATGTAGAAGTCGCCGCGGCGGAGGCTCTCCAGCATGAAGGCGACCACCTGGTCGGGCGTCCAGGCGCCTGCCGGCCTGGACGTCGCGCCCTGGGTCATGCCGGTGAAGGTGAAGCCGGGAATCAGAAGGTGCGCCGAAACCGCGGCGCCGGGCTCGTTGCGCAGCGCATGCGCCAGCCCTTCCGTATAGGTCTTCACCGCGGCCTTGGAGACGTTGTAGGCGAGGTTGCCGGGCGGTGTCGTGATGCCCTGCTTGGAGCCGGTGTTGACGATCATGCCCGGCCGGCCGGCGGCGAGCATCGCCGGCGCGAAGGCCTGGACGCCGTGGACGACGCCCCAGAAGTTGACCGACATCAGGTCCTGCCAGGCGTCGAGGTTTTCCCACGGCCGGCCCGGATTTGCACCGACGCCGGCATTGTTCATGAGGAAGGAGACGTCGCCGAGTCTTGTGTCGGTCTCCTCGGCCAGCCGCGCCAGTTCCTGCGGCTTCGACACGTCGCAGGCGACGGCTATGACGTCTTCCCGTCCGCCTGCGGCGATCAAGGCGAGTTCAGCAAGCGCCCTGTGCAGCGGCGGCCCGGCGCGATCGGCGATGGCGACGCGCAGGCCCATCCGCGCCAGTCTCCTCGCCGCGGCGAAGCCGATGCCGCTGGCGCCGCCGGTGACGACGGCGACATTGCCGGGGGCGAGGGCAGGGATGTCGGTCATGGCGGCCTCCTTGGGATCAGGGGCGATCATACCGCATGTCGACGCCGCGCGGTACGCGGCACGCGCCCGGCATTTGGTCGCGCCGAGTTCCACTTCCCGCGCCGAGAGGCAGCTCCAAAGGCGCCGGGGCTGCCGGAGGCCAGGCGCAAAGGCCATTCAAACGTCGCGTCCGGTCGATATGACGCACAGGCCTCCGGCCGGCGCCATAAAGCAGGGAGAGGCGACTCAGGCCTTCTTCAAGAACTCGGTCCTGAGCACCAGGCCCTTGACCTTGTCGGTGCGGCCCTCGATCTCCGCCGGGTCGTCGGTCAGGCGGATGCTCTTCACCACCGTGCCGCGCTTCAGCACGGTCGAGGAGCCCTTCACCTTCAGGTCCTTGATGATGGTGACGGTATCGCCCTCGGCGAGAATCGTGCCGTTGGAGTCGCGGGTGGGTTCGGCCATGGAAAGGGACTTTCTGTCGTGGAAAGCGCCTTCCTATCCGGGATGGGCCAGCCGCGGAAGGGCGACGCGAGCGTCGGGAAGGGTTTGCGTCCCGCGCGGACAGGCGCGGCCATTCTCCATTCCGCCCGGGCGGAAGAAAAGGCCGCCGCGGCGGCCTACGCGCCGTTCGAGGCGACGGTCTGCTTGCGCGAGCCGCCGCCATTGCCGGGCACGACGACCAGATGGGTGACGTGGCCGGCCTTGAAGGCCTTCAGGAAGCGCGGATAGTCGGCGAAGGCGACGCAGCCGTGCGACTGTTCCTTCCTGCCGCGCAGCAGGTAGGAATGCGCCAGGATGCCGGCGCGGCCGTGCATGGGTTCGTCGCCGATCGGCGTCATGCGGATCGCCTCGACACCGTGGAAGCGCTTTTCGCGCATCGACAGCTTGTAGGTGTTGGGCGGGGTCGGGCCGTTCATCTTGACGTGGACGAAGCGCGGGTTGTCGGCCATCTTGCCGATGCCGGAATGGGCTTCGAGCCTGTCGCCGTTTGGCATGATGACGACGCCGGCGGAGATGTCGTAGACGGCGACGCCGTTGCCGGCCTTCGGCTTGTTGAACAGGCCGTTGAACGCGTTCGTCATGCCGCGATCGGGCGAGTCGGGGCGGGCGAAGGCCATCGCCGCCATGGCGACCTCGGGCTTCCCGGGCTTCGACGGCTTGAGAGTCTTCGCCGGCTTTTCCGGCTTCTCGGGCGCGGCCGGCTTCTCCGGCTTCGCCGACAACAAGCCGGCGAACAGACCGGCAGGCTTCTCGGCCGCCGCCGCGGGCTTTTCAGGCTTCGCAGCAACCACGGTCTCGACGGGCTTGTCGGGCTTTGCCGTCTCGGCGAGGCGCGGGCGGCTCTGCGGCAGCGGCACGTTCGCCGGCGTCAGTGCTGCGACGGTGACTTCGTCCGACGCCGCCGGCTGGGCATTGGTCTCGGCCGAGGCGACCGACGCCTCGGTCTCCGTCGTGGCGTTGCGCGCCACCAGCATGGCGTCGGCGAGATAGGCGGTCTGGAAGGCGATACGCACGCGCTCGGGCGTCAGCGCGGCCGTCCTGACGACCTTGTCGAACGGGTTTTCCGCCTGGGCGACAGGGGCCGGTGCGGCAGCCGCGAAGGCGCCGCGCGCGGACTTCTCGGCCTCGGGTCCGGCGAAGCGCGCCGCCAATGCGGCGTCGCTGGCGACAGCCTGAAGCCGGCCGGTCGTTCCGGCCTCTGCGGCGGAGTGCATCATCGTGAGGGCGCTGGCGTGCTGGGCAGGCCCGGCGACCTCGGCCCGCGGCGCAGGCGCCGGGGCGAACAGGCTGGCGACCGCCCAGACGAGGCCGGCGACGGTAACGCCGGGCAGGGCGGCGCGACGCAGCAGCGCACGCAGGCGAATCGGCTTGGCTGTCGGACGCGAACGAATCGCGCCGTGACGGATCGTCTGTGGTTTTGAAGCCATGGCGAATCGTCTTCTTTCGTACTCTGGCACGCGGCCGTGATAGCCCCTGAACCGCATCCCTACGGTTCCGCGACGCCGGACTAACTCATGCATCGCTCGACATCAGGATGGCCAATGTTGGTTAACCAACCCTTTTGCCGCCCGAACAAAAGACCGTCCGGTTCTTGAACTATGCCGTCATTCGTATGAGGTCGTGTTGACCCTAGTCAAGCAAAGTCGACGCAAATGCGGCCATTTCGCGGCG
>CALFXR010000051.1 GCA_937958475.1 uncultured Mesorhizobium sp.
CCGATAGGGAGGGCGATAGCCAAGGCGTGGAGGGGTGCCGGCGCGATCAGAAACGCTCGAGCTGCGACAGGTTCACCGAGAGTCCGGGGACGGAAGAGGAAACGACCAGATCTTTTTCCCCGCACGGGTGGATGGACTCATAGCCTTCCAGGCCCGGCTTGCGGTGGATATGGACGGTGCCGGTCGCCGCATCGATCACCCAGAGTTCGGGAATGCCGAAATTGGCGTAGATCCGGGCCTTGCGGCCGAGATCCCAACGCAGGCTGGAATCGGCCACCTCGACCGCGAGAAGCGCGGTTTTCGGACTGAGCGCGGCGAGACCGTCGGCTTTGCGGAAAAAGACGAAGTCGGGCTCGACGAAGCTGTCGTCGCTCAGGCGGAAGGTGGTCTCCAGGGCGCAGACGAACTCGGCGGGCGAGTTGCGGACGAAATGGTACATCAAAGCGTTCTTCAGCAACTCGTGCTGGATGCCCTTGGCGTTCATCGGCACGATCTCCCCGCCGATCAGTTCGAAGCGTTCGTCCTCGTCAAACAGGCCGAGCCGCGTCGCTTCCTCGATCTCGGCGACGCTCCAGCGCCGGCGCGGCAGACCTTCGGCAGCCTGGGTCGTCGCGGACAGAGCGGGAGATCGCAGCTGCTGGTTCATGCCAGCGAGGATAGCACCGACGCCGTGGTCGGCAAACGGGTCTTGAAGGCGCACCCTCTCGGCGGGCACTTCAACCTCGGAGGCGCATGCGACGAGGCGCTGTCCGAGAGCGGTTGTGTATCGGAAAATTATGATTGTGTTTCAGTGTCAGAGCGCCTCGCGTCGCTTGACAGCCTTCGCGCCGCGCCCCCTATAAGGTCACGATCTAAGTAAGGAACATGTAAGATGGGCCTGTATGTCAGCCACATTACAACACTTCCGACCGAACAGAAGCGTGAGCTTTATGTTTATCTTCTCGATTATGGTTGGCCGCATGGTGAATATGAGAAGATTTTTAAAGATAATTTTCAAACGATAGCGCGGCGCGCCTCTGAAACAAAATCGATCGTTATTGCGAGTCACCGGGGCATCCATTTCGCCAACGAGGTTTTAAGCTATCATCGAGTTCTGGACTTAAATGCAGATGAGATTCTGCCGGCCATCCTGATAACGAAGACACACCCGTCCTATTTTGTTGAAACATTCGGACCCTATGAGCACCCTGTAGGAAATGCAGAGATAGATGATTTGTGCAGAAACGACGTTGTCATTATTCCTCTCAGGACAGCATGCTCTAGCACTTCTGAATTCATTCCAGTTGTAGAATCAATATTCTCTGATCTGTCGAAGGGTTTGGATTTAAAAAACTTTAGGGTTTCGACTCACGACCGGTTTCACAACAAGCCGCAGCCAAAGGATGGTGGCGGATTCATGAGACGGGTTGGAAAGTCGATAATTTTAGAGCCGAATTTCGCAGGAATCGGGGTAAATTTGAAGGAGCTTATCGGCGGCGACGCTTCGTGAAACAGAATCCCAATTCTGTCTTAGCTGTCCGTCGCACACACTGGCACCCCCACCACCTCCCGCACGTTATCGCTGCCTCACCGCCCTCTGCCCCTGGGCGATGCCGATGAAGTCGCGGGCGGTCTGCGACAGGCCGGAGCCGCGGCGCCAGACCATGCCGACCTGGACGACGGGCAGGGAGCCGGAGATGTCGCGGGATTCGATGCGGTCGCCTTCCAGCGACCAGGGGCGGTAGACGAGGTCGGGCAGGAGCGCGATGCCGGCGCCGGTGGCGACGAGGCTGCGCACGGCCTCGACCGAGCGCGTGCGGAAGGCGACGTGCGGGCGGGCGCCGAGGGCCGCGAGCAGCTTGCCGGTGTTCTCCTCGATCTCGTCGACGGTGAGCATGATCAGCGGCTCGGCGGCGATGTCGTTGATGCCGATGATGTCGGCGCCGGCGAGGTGGTGGCCGAGCGGCAGCCAGAGGCGATAGGGCGAGACCTCGAGGATTTCGGCCTGCAGGGCCATGCGGTCGCGCATGTTGGAGATGACCATGACGGCGACGTCGAGCTCGCCGCCGACCAGGAGATGCTCGAGATAGTCGCCATTGTCCTCGATCGCCGAGACGTCGACGCCGGGAAAGGCGCGGCGGTAGCGGGCGAGGAGATCGGACAGCACGTAGCCGGCGACCAGCGAGGTGACGCCGAGCTGGAGCCGCCCGGAGGCGGCCTCGCGGTCGCGGGCGAAGGCCAGCCTGGCGTCGGACACGTCGGCGAGGATCTTGGTGGCGTGGCGCAGGAACTGGTGGCCCTTGTGCGTGATCGCCAGGCCGCGCGAATGGCGCTCGAACAGCTCGACGCCGAGGTCGCCCTCCAGCTCCTTGATCGCCTCGGTGATCGCCGACTGCGAGATCGACAGGCCCTGGGCGGCGCCGGAGACCGTGCCCTTCTCGGCGACCGCGACGAAGTACTGGATCTGGCGGATGGTGAAGGCCATGGCCGCGACTTAATACGCCGCGGCGGCGCCTGGGAAGGGGCTCAGCCCTTCGCCGCCGGCGCGACGGTCAGCGTCACGCCCGCTTCCTCCAGCCGCGCGGCGATCTCGGCCGGCGGCGCGCGGTCGGCGACGAGTTCGCCGAGCACGGAGAAGTCGCAGACCTTGACCAGCCCGTGGCGGCCGAACTTGCTGTGGTCGGTCACGGCGACGGCGCGGGCGCCGCGGGAAAGGACCATGCGGGCGAACTCGGCCTCCTCGAGGTCGTAGTCCATGATGCCGTTGTCGGCATCGACGGCGCCGACCGAGATGACCGCGTGGGTGACGCTGAAGCGGCTGACAAACTCGATCGCCGAGACGCCGAAGGCCGCACCGCTGTCGCTGCGCAGCTCGCCGCCGGCCATGTAGACCTTGTTGCCGTTGACGGTGGCCAGCGTGCGGGCGATGTCGGAGGAGTTGGTCACGACCGTCAGGCGCCGGTGGCCGAGCAGTTCGCGGGCGAGGTAGCTGGTGGTCGTCCCGGTATCGAGCATGACCGAATCGCCGTCGCGGATGGTCGAGGCGACGTGGCGCGCGATCTGCCGCTTGGCGTCGGCGTTGTCGCGCATGCGCCGCTCGAAAGGCGCCTCGCCGGCGAGAGAGGGAAGACCGATGGCGCCGTGCATCTTGATGATCGCGCCGTGGCGGGTCAGCGGCTTGACGTCGCGCCTGACCGTCTCCAGCGACACGCCGAGGCGGTCGGCGAGGCGGGCGATGGTGATGGTGCCCTCCTCCTGCAGGAGGCGGAGAATCTCGCCGTGGCGCTTGGAGTGCTTCATGAATCTGCCCACCCTGCCCGGATTGCCGGTCATTTCATCGATTGCGTGACTGTTTCTTCGGCATCATTTCCGGCTTTGGCCCGGAACAATACATCAATCAGGCATAAAATCACAAATCGCCGCATCACTGCGTTGACAACCCCGCTTTCGCTGCGTGACATTGCTCGCCAAGCCAATCGCGGATCGTCCGAATGATCCAATAAGAAGCGGTGGCTCCGAACACAAGGCTGCAGAGGGTGAGCAGGAGGCTCGACATGTCATTCCGCAATCGCATGACCACTTCCGCCGTCGCCGCGCTGGCGATTTCGGCCGCCATGGCGCTTTCGCCGGCACAGGCGCAGGAATCCACCGATCCGATCAAGCTGACGCTCCACGACTGGACCGGCCAGCTGATCACGACCGAGCTGATGGGCGAGGTCCTGAAGAAGGCAGGCTACAGCATCGAGTACGTCCAGGCCGACTACCTGGCGCAGTTCGCCGGCCTGGAAACCGGCGACCTGCACGTCGCCATGGAGATGTGGGAGACCACCGGCCGCGACGCGATGGATGCCTCCTTCGCCACCGGCAAGACCGAGAACTTCGGCCCGACGGGCATGAAGGCCAAGGAGGAGTGGTGGTTCCCCGAATACATGAAGGAGAAGTGCCCCGGCCTGCCCAACTGGGAAGCGCTGAAGGACGAGAAGTGCGCCGAGGCGTTCTCCACCGCCGAGACCGCGCCGAAGGGCCGCTACCTCGGCGGGCCGGTGACCTGGGGCGGCTTCGACGACGAGCGCGTCGAGGCGCTCGGCCTGCCCTTCGAGGTGATCCATGCGGGCACCGACGCGGCGCTGTTCGCCGAGCTGGAGAGCGCCTACCAGCGGCAGGCGCCGATCATGCTGTGGATCTACGCTCCGCACTGGGCGCCGGCCAAGTACAAGGGCGAGTGGATCGCGTTCCCCGAATACACCAAGGAATGCTACACCGACCCGAAATGGGGCTCCAATCCGGACGCGCTCTACGACTGCGGCAAACCGTTCGGCGAGATCTGGAAGGTCGGCTGGGCCGGCGTGAAGGACAAGTGGCCGGGCGCCTACAAGGCGATCAAGGCCTTCTCGATCGACAATGACGAGATGGGCAAGATGATCACCGCCGTCGACCTCGACGGCAAGAAGGTCAGCGAAGTCGTCGCCGAGTGGATCGGCGGCAACGAGGCGCGCTGGTCGGAGTGGATCAAGAAGTAACACTGGCGACGCCGCTGATCCCTCCCCCTTGAGGGGAGGGTGGCCGCGCAGCGGCCGGGTGGGGTCGTCGCGGCAGCGCGCCAGGCACATGACGAATACGCGGATCACTCCGGAACATCGTCAGAAAGCCCGATCCCTTCGTCAAGCGATGACGAAGGGCGAGGTCTTGCTGTGGCTCGAGCTGCGCGCGCTCAAGGAAGAAGGCCTTCGGTTCAGACGGCAAGCGCCAATCGGTCCCTATGTCGTCGACTTTGTCTGTCTCGGCTCGAAGCTCGTGGTGGAACTCGATGGCGACCTGCACGAGTTCGAGCATGGCAAGCGCCACGATCTGAACCGCGACGCCTTCCTTCGTTCGCTCGGCTACTTGACCATGCGGATCGACTACGACGAGGTCCTGGGCACCGGCTGTGCCTGGAACGTGGCACAGATGATCAAGGGGGCCGCATTGAGCCGCCAGGACCCCACCCGGCCGCTGCGCGACCACCCTCCCCTCAAGGGGGAGGGAAAGGCCGAGCACGCCCGCCAGGACCCCACCCGGCCGCTGCGCGGCCACCCTCCCCTCAAGGGGGAGGGATCGGCGTGAAACTCGTCTGCCGCAACGTATGGAAGGTGTTCGGCGCAGGCGCCGCGGACTTCCGCACGCTCGCCGGTCCGGCGCCGACGCTCGAGACGCTGGGCAAGGCCGGGCTGATCGGCGCGGTGCGCGACGTCAATCTCGAGGTCGCGACCGGCGAGATCTTCGTCATCATGGGCCTGTCCGGCTCGGGCAAGTCGACGCTGGTGCGCTGCCTTTCGCGGCTGGTCGAGCCGACGGCCGGCGAGATCCTGTTCAACGGCGAGAACCTGCTGGCGGCGAGCGACGCCCGCATGATCGAGATCCGCCGCCACCAGATGGGCATGGTGTTCCAGCACTTCGCCCTGCTGCCGCATCTCAGCGTGCTCGCCAACGTCGCCTTCCCGCTCGAGGTGCAGGGCGTGGCGCGCGCCGAGCGCGAGGCCCGCGCGGCGAAGATGATCGAGCTGGTCGGGCTGGCCGGCAAGGAGCGCTTCCTGCCGCGCGAACTCTCCGGCGGCCAGCAGCAGCGCGTCGGCATCGCCCGCTCGCTGGCCGTGGAGCCGGAGCTGTGGTTCCTCGACGAGCCGTTCTCGGCGCTCGACCCGCTGATCCGCCGCGAGATGCAGGACGAGTTCATCCGGCTGCAGTCGGTGCTGAAGAAGACCATCGTCTTCATCACCCACGACTTCGACGAGGCAATCAGGCTGGCCGACAAGATCGCCGTCATGAAGGACGGCGAGATCGTCCAGGCCGGTACGCCGGAGGACATCGTGCTCAGCCCGGCGACGCCCTATGTCGCCGAGTTCACCCGCAACGTGCCGAAGGCGAAGGTCGTCAAGGTCGCCTCGATCATGAAGCCGGCCGGCGACGCCGCCGGGCCCTCCGTCGCGGCGACCCTGACGGTTGCGGCGGCGGCGCCGCTGTTCGCCGCGGGCACGGCCTCGCTGACGGTCGTCGACGCGGCCGGCCAGACGGTCGGCCGGCTCGACCGCGCCGACGTGGTCGACCTGATGATGAGCGGCTGACCATGGCGACGCCGGCTCCCCAGACGCTGGCCGGAGCGCCGCGCAGCGAAGCGCCTCCGGCGGTGCTGAGCCCAGGCAATCTCGGCTGGGCCGCGGCAATCGCCGCCTTCGTCGTGCTCTGGCAGTTCGGCGGCGCGCTGAAATGGGCGTTCGACTATCCGAAGGACTTCGCCATTCCGGCCCAGCGCTGGATCGGCAGCACGATGAAGTGGCTGCTCAACGAGGCCAGCTTCGGCCTGTTCACCTTCACCGACCTGACGCGCTTCGTCGCCGCGGTCATCGACTTCCCCTACCGCATCGTGCTCAGCCTGCTGTCGACCGGCTTCCTCTCCGGCCAGGGATCGAGCGCGGTGCAGATCCTGCCGCCGCTCTCCTGGATCGCGGTGATCGCCATCGCCACGCTGATCGGCTTCCACGCCGGGGGACGGAAGCTCGCGATCCTCGTCGCCGCCTGCTTCGGCTTCCTCGCCGTGTTCGGCCAGTGGACCAGCGCCATGGTGACGCTCGCCTCGATCCTGGTCGCCGTGCCGCTCGGCGTGATCCTCGGCCTGCTGCTCGGCATCGCCGCCTATCGCTGGCCGCGCTTCGAGCGGGCGCTGACGCCGGTGCTCGACCTGATGCAGACGATCCCGGTGTTCGCCTACCTGGTGCCGATCCTGTTCCTGTTCGGCTTCGGCCCGACCGCCGCGGTGGTGGCGACGCTGATCTACGCCATGCCGCCGATGACGCGCATCGCGGTGCTGGCGCTGCGCGGCGTGCCTTCCGAGATCCGCGACCTCGGCAAGATGATCGGCTGCACCAGGCGGCAGATGACCTGGCGCGTGCTGGTGCCGTCGGCCAAGGACAGCCTGATGGTCGGCGTCAACCAGGTGATCATGCTGTCGCTGAACATGGTCATCATCGCCTCGATGATCGGCGCCGGCGGGCTGGGCTTCGACGTGCTCGCCGCATTGCGCCGCCTCGACATCGGCGCCGGCCTGGAGGCGGGCATCGCCATCGTCGTGCTCGCCGTGGCGCTCGACCGGGTCAGCCAGGCCTATGCGCGGCGCACGGCCGGCGCACCGGCACCGGCCGGGTCGAGCCTCGTCGCCCGTCATCCCTACACGGCCGCGTCGCTGGCCATCGTCGCCGCTGCGGCGCTCGCCGGCCTCGCCGTGCCGGCGGTGCAGACCTATCCGGACGCGGCGCACGTTTCCACCGGGCCCTTCTTCTCCAACGTCGTCGGCTGGATCAACGTCAACTTCTTCGACACGCTGGAAGCGCTGAAGAACGCGATGCTGCTCAACGTGCTGATCCCGTTCAAGCGCCTGCTCGGCGGCCTGCCCTGGATCGGCGTCGTCGCCATGCTGGCCTACGGCGGCTGGCGGCTGGGCGGCGCGAGGCTGGCGCTGCTCGCCGGCGTGCTCTCCTTCCTCGTCGCCGCAACGGGACAGTGGGAGAAGGCGACGATCACGGTCTACCTGTGCGGCATCTCGGTGATCGTCGCCTCGCTGATCGGCATTCCGGTCGGCATCGTCTCGGCGGAGCGGGAGCGGCTGTGGCGCTGGGTGCGGGCGGTCATCGACACGCTGCAGACCCTGCCCTCCTTCGTCTACCTGATGCCGGCGGTGATGCTGTTCCGCGTCGGCGACTTCACGGCGATGATCGCGGTGGTCGCCTATGCCGTGGCGCCGGCGATCCGCTACACCGCGCTCGGCCTGCAGAAGGTCGACCCGCAGCTGATCGAGGCCGGCCGCGCCATGGGCTGCACGCCGTGGCAGATCCTCACCAAGATCAAGCTGAAGCTGGCGCTGCCCGAGATCATGCTCGGCCTGAACCAGACGATCATGTTCGCCCTGTCGATGCTGGTCATCACGGCGCTGGTCGGCACGCGCGACCTCGGCCAGGAGGTCTACATCGCGCTGACCAAGGCCGACACCGGCCGCGGCCTCGTCGCGGGGCTGGCGGTCGCATCAATAGCCATCATCGCCGACCGGCTGATCGCGGCCGGCGCGGCGCGCACCCGCAAACGTCTCGGACTTTCGTGAGATGCTCAAGACCAACGAACAGAGGCTCCGCTCATTGCCCTGCTGGAAGGGCGGCATCGCCATCGAGCCCTTGCGCGGCGGCATCAGCAACGAGAGCTGGCTGGTCACCGACGGCGCCGGCAAGCACGTCGCCCGCTTCGGCAAGGATTATCCGTTCCACCACGTGCTGCGCGAGCGCGAGATCATGACGGCGCGTGCAGCCCACGCCGCCGGCTTCGCCCCGGAACTCCAGTATGCCGAGCCCGGCGTCATGGTCTCGGCCTTCATCGAGGCGAAGACCTACGGGCCCGGCGACGTGCGCGCCAATCCGGAGCGCATCGGCCGGCTGATGCGCGACTTCCACCAGACCATGCCGCGCTACGTCTCCGGTCCCGGCTTCATGTTCTGGGTCTTCCACGTGATCCGCGACTATGCGCGCACGCTCGACGACGGCGGCAGCCGCATGATACCCGAACTGCCCTCCTATCTGGCCCTCGCCGACGAGCTGGAGCGGGCGCAGGCGCCGCTGCCGATCGTATTCGGCCACAACGACCTCCTGCCGGCGAACTTCCTCGACGACGGCGGCAAGATCTGGCTGATCGACTTCGAATATGCCGGCTTCAACACGGCCATGTTCGACCTCGCCGGCGCGGCATCCAATGCCGGCATGAGCGAGGACGAGGCGCGCCGCCTGCTCACCGCCTATTTCGAGCGCGAGCCCGACGCCGGCATCCTGCGCTCGCACGCCGCCATGCAGTGCGCGTCGCTGTTGCGCGAAGCGATGTGGAGCATGGTCTCCGAACTCCATCTCAACGCCCCCGGGGTCGACTACGTCGCCTACACCGACGAGAACCTGGCGAAGCTGGGCGCCGCACTCGACCAATACCGCACGACCTACGGAAAGAACCCATCATGACCCTGCCCAGCCACGCTTCGATCGTCGTCATCGGCGGCGGCATCATCGGCTGCTCGACCGCCTACCACCTGGCACGCGACCACAAGGCCGACGTCGTGCTTCTCGAGCAGGGCAAGCTCACCTCGGGCTCGACCTGGCACGCGGCCGGCCTCGTCGGGCAGCTGCGCTCGTCGGCGTCGATCACGCGCGTGCTGAAATACTCCGTCGAGCTCTACAAGGGGCTGGAGGCGGAGACCGGGCTGGCCACCGGCTGGAAGATGACGGGGTGCCTCAGGCTCGCCACCAACCAGGACCGCTGGACCGAGTTCCGCCGGCTGGCGACGACGGCGAGGAGCTTCGGCATGGACATGCACCTGCTGACGCCCGCCGAGGTCAAGGCGATGTGGCCGCTGATGGAGGTGGGCGACCTCGTCGGCGCCTCGTGGCTGCCGACCGACGGCCAGGCGAGCCCGTCCGACATCACCCAGTCGCTGGCCCGGGGCGCGCGCATGCACGGCGCCAAGCTCCACGAGAACGTCCGCGTCACCGGCTTCGAGATGAAGGGCGACCGCATCGTCGCGGTGAAGACCGACCAGGGCGACATCGCCTGCGACAAGGTCGTCAACTGCGCCGGCCAGTGGGCGCGGCAGGTCGGCGCCAAGGCCGGCATCAGCGTGCCGCTGCAGCCGGTCAAGCACCAGTACATCATCACCGAGAAGATCGCGGGCCTTTCCGCCGACGCGCCGACGATCCGCGACCCCGACCGGCGCACCTACTTCAAGGAGGAGGTCGGCGGCCTGGTGATGGGCGGCTACGAACCGAACCCGCAGCCGTGGACGACCGGCGACGTTCCCGACGACTGGGAGTTCCGCCTGTTCGACGACGACTACGACCATTTCGAGCAGCACATGACGCAGGCGATCGAGCGCATCCCGGCGCTGGCCAACACCGGCGTCAAGCAGATGATCAACGGCCCCGAGAGCTTCACGCCCGACGGCAACTTCATCCTCGGCTCGGCACCGGAATGCGCCAACATGTATGTCGGCGCCGGCTTCAACGCCTTCGGAATCGCCTCGGGCGGCGGCGCCGGCTGGGTTCTGGCGCAATGGGTCGTCGACGGCGAGGCGCCGCTGGATCTCTGGGTCGTCGACATCCGCCGCTTCTCCGGCCTGCACCGTGACCGCCAGTGGGTCTGCGACCGCACGCTGGAGGCCTACGGCAAGCACTACACGATCGGCTTCCCGCACGAGGAATACGAGAGCGGCCGGCCGCGCATCGTCTCGCCGCTCTACGAACGGCTTCAGCGCCACCGCGCCGTGTTCGGCTCCAAGCTCGGCTGGGAGCGGCCGAACTGGTTCGCGCCCGAGGGCATGGAGGCGAAGGACGTCTATTCGATGGGCCGGCAGAACTGGTTCGACGCCGTCGGCGCCGAGCACGCCCATGTGCGCGAGGCGGTCGGCATATTCGACCAGTCGTCGTTCGCCAAGTACGAGCTCGAAGGCCGCGACGCCGGCCGCGCGCTCGACTGGATCTGCGCCAACGACGTCGGCAAGCCGGCGGGACGGCTGACCTACACGCAGCTGCTCAACACGCGCGGCGGCATCGAGGCCGACCTGACCGTGGCGCGGCTTGCCGACGACCGCTTCTACATCGTCACCGGCACCGGCTTCCGCACCCATGACATGGCCTGGATCGCCGACCACATCGGCGAAGGCCTCGACGCGCGGTTGACCGACGTCACCGAGGACTACGGCACGCTGTCGCTGATGGGGCCGAAGGCGCGGCTGGTGCTGGAGGCGGTGACCGACGCCGACGTCTCCAGCGCCGCCTTCCCCTTCGGCCACGTCCGCGAGATCGGCATCGCCGGCAGCGTCGTGCGCGCGCTGCGCGTCACCTATGTCGGCGAACTCGGCTGGGAGCTGCACGTGCCGATCGGCGCCATCGGCGAGGTGTTCGACGCGCTGATGGCGGCCGGCGAGCCGCACGGCATCCGTCCGATCGGCTACCGGGCGCTGGAATCGCTGCGCCTGGAAAAGGGCTACCGCGCCTGGGGCTCGGACATCACGCCGAACGACACGCCGGTCGAGGCCGGCCTCGGCTGGGCGGTGAAGCTTCGCAAGAACACCGACTTCGTCGGCCGCAAGGCGCTGGAAGCGGTCGCCGGCCAACCGCTGAAGAAGCGCCTCGCCGGCTTCACCGTCGACGACCCGCGCGTCGTGCTCGTCGGCCGGGAGACCATCCTGCGCGACGGCCAGCCGGTCGGCTACCTGACCAGCGGCGGCTACGGCTACACGGTCGGCAGGAACGTCGGCTACGGCTACGTGCGCAACGCCGAGGGGGTCTCCGACGAATTCCTCGCCTCGGGCAACTATTCGCTGGTGGTGGCGATGGAGACGGTTCCGGCGAAGATCCACCTCGAGCCGCTCTACGATCCGAAGGGCGAGCGGGTGAAGGGCTGACGCCGTCACGCCGCCCCTCACAGGTTCCATTCCGACACGAACGAGGCACCATGACCTTCCGCGCTGACCGTCACGTCCACATCCTCATCATCGGCGGCGGTGCGGTCGGCACCTCCGTCGCCTACCACCTCGCCCGCGACGGGGCGAAGGACGTGCTGCTGGTGGAAAAGGCGCAGCTGACCCACGGCTGCACCTGGCACGCCGCCGGCCTGGTCGGCCAGCTGAGGGGCAAGCGCAACCTGACGCGCCTGATGCAGAACTCGGTCGCCGTGTTCGACCGGCTGGAGGAAGAGACCGGCCAGCACATTGCCTGGAAGAAGGTCGGCTCGTTGAGGCTCGCCGGCAGCCCGGCGCGCTGGAGCGAGATCCGCCGCTCGATGGGCCAGGCAAAGAGTTTCGGCGTCGAGTGCCACTCGCTCTCGGCGGAAGAGGCGGCGAAACACTTCCCCTTCATCGTCAAGGAGGGCATCGAGGGCGCGGCGTTCATTCCCGGTGACGGCTACATCGACCCCTATTCGCTGACCATGGCCTACGCCAAGGGCGCCCGCCAGAACGGCGCGCGCATCGAGGAGGGCGTCACCGTCGAGGAGATCGTGGTGGAAAACCGCCGCGCGGTCGGCGTGGTCACCAACGGCGGGAGCATCGGCTGCGACATCCTCGTCAACTGCGCCGGCCTGTGGGCCAAGCGCGTCGGCGCCATGGCCGGCGTGCCGCTGGCGGCGGGCGTTGTCGAGCACCAGTATTTCCTCACCGAGAAGAAGCTGACGCTCGATCCGGGCCTGACCACGCTGCGCGACCCCGACAACAATTTCTACCTCAAGCCGGACACCGGCAGCTTCGCCATCGGCGGCTGGGAGGACGGGACGAAAGGCTGCTGGCGCGGCATGCCGCCGGTCGACTTCGGCCGCGAGCTGTTCGCGCCGAGCATGGAGCGGCTGGAGCTGTTCGCGCTGCCGGCGGCGAGCCGCCTGCCGGTGCTGAACGAGATCGGCATCCAGACCGTCATCAACGGGCCGATTCCGGTCTCCTTCGACGGCGAGCCGATCATGGGGCTGGCGCCGGAGCTCGACAATTTCTACGTGGCCTGCGGCTTCACCGCCGGCATCGCGGCCTCCGGCGGCGCAGGCCTGGCGCTGTCGAACATGATCCTCCACGGCGACGCCGGCATGGACCTGTGGCCGTTCGACGTGCGCCGCTTCGGCGCGGTGCAGGCGCAGGGGCGCTATCTCGAGCAGCGCGCCATCGAGGCCTACGGCGCCTACTACAAGATTCACTGGCCGGCCGAGGAGGCGCATGCGGCGCGCGGGCTCAGGCGTTCGGCCCTGCACGAGGAACTGCGCCAGCGCGGCGCCGTGTTCGGCTCCAAGTTTGGCTGGGAGCGGCCCAACTGGTTTGCCGTCGACGGCGGCACGTCGGTCGAACTCGGCAGCTTCGAGGGCAGGCCTGGCTGGTTCGACGCGGTTGGCGAGGAGGTGCGCGCCATTCGCGAGCGCGCCGCGCTGATCGACCAGAGCTCGTTCTCCAAGTTCGAGATTTCCGGCCCCGGCGCCTTCGCGGCGCTCCAGCGCATCGCCGCCAACGACCTTTCCGGCCCGCCCGGCAAGGCGGTCTACACGCAGCTGTGCAACGAGAAGGGCGGCATCGAGGCAGACGTCACCATCGTTCACGCGGCGGACGAGCTGTTCTACCTCGTCACCGGCTCGGGCTTCGGCGTGCGCGACGGCCACTGGGTGTCGCGCCACCTGCCGGCCGGCGTCGTCCTGCGCGACGTCACCAACCGCTTCGCCACGATCAATCTGTGCGGCCCGAGAGCGCGCGACATCCTGCAGGCGACCAGCGACGACGACCTCTCCAACGCCGCCTTCCCGTTCCTCTGCGCCCGCCGCATCCAGGTCGGCAATGCCGAGGCGCTGGCCGTGCGCGTCGGCTATGTCGGCGAGCTCGGCTACGAACTCTATGTCGCCCAGGAATACGCCGCCCATGTCTACGAGACGCTGGAGGCGGCCGGCCGCGACCACGGTATCGCCAATGCCGGCTACCGCGCCATCGACGCCTGCCGCATGGAGAAAGGCTATCTCTACTGGTCCGGCGACATCACGCCGGACTACAACCCCTACGAGGCGGGGCTCGGCTTCGCCGTGGCGCTGGACAAGATCGTCCCGGGAGGCGACTTCATCGGCCGCGACGCGCTCGCCCGCATCAAGGCGGAAGGCGTGAAGCGGCGGCTGTGCTCGTTCACCATCGACGGCTTCGCCCCGCTGCACGGCGGCGAGGCGATCATCTTCGACGGCCGCGTCGTCGGCTCGACCTCGTCGACCGGCTACGGCTACACGCTCGGCAAGACGATCGCCTTCGGCTACCTTCCCGTCGAGGTGGCGGGCGAGACCGGCTTCGCGATCGAGGCCTTCGGCACGGCCTATTCAGCGACGCGCGGGCCGCGCACGCTCTACGACGCGCGCATGGAGAGGCTGAAGGCATGACGACGGACATCGACCGCGCCAGGGAAGCGCTCGCCGGCATCCCGGCGCTTTCCGCCTACGGCGGGCCGATCGTGCGGCTCGGCGGGCTGACCAACCTCGTCTTCCAGGTGGGCGAGTTCTGCCTGAGGATCCCCGGCAAGGGCACCGAGGAATACATCAACCGGGCCAACGAGGGCGTCGCCGCGAAGGAAGCCGCCAGGGCCGGCGTCAGCCCCGAGGTGATCCATTTCGACGATCGCACCGGCTTCATGGTCACGCGCTTCGTCGACCGCGCGCAGACGATGTCGCCGGCGGCGTTCAAGCTGAACGCCGGGGCGCCGGCGCGGGCCGGCGAGGCCTTCCGGCGGCTGCACCAGTCGGGCGCGAATTTCCCGTTCCGCTTCGAGCTGTTTTCCATGATCGACGACTATCTGAAGATCCTGTCGACCAAGGACGTGGCGCTGCCCGCCGGCTACCACGACGTGGTGCGCGAGGCGGAAACGGTGCGCGCCGCGCTCGCCGCGCACGAACTGCCGCTCGCCGCCTGCCACTGCGACCCGCTCTGCGAGAACTTCCTCGACACGGGCGAGCGCATGTGGATCGTCGACTGGGAGTATTCCGGCATGAACGACCCGATGTGGGACCTCGGCGACCTGTCGGTGGAGGGCAAGTTCGACGGCGACCAGGACGAGGAGATGATCCGCGCCTATTTCGGCGGCGTGCCGCGGCCGGCCGAGCGCGGCCGCATCGTCATCTACAAGGCGATGTGCGACCTGCTGTGGACGCTGTGGGGGCTGATCCAGCTCGCCAACGGCAACCCCGCCGACGACTTCCGCGCCTATGCGGACGGCCGTTTCGCCCGCTGCCGGGCGCTGATGGAGACGGAAGCCTTCGCGGCCCACGTCGCCGCGGTGGCGAAGGGATAGGGCGACGCCGGCGGCAGACAGCCGCGCTGCCGCCAAAAAGATGCCACGAAGCCCGGCTTCACCGGAGGCGAAGACGATTCGCCCGGACGGAATGAAGGCATGGCACGACTGACCGACGCCGACCGCCGCTGGCTGCTGACCGCCGGCAGTGCCTCGATGCTCGTGGCGCTGGCGGGTTGCCAGAGCGTGCTGTCGCTCGACCAGACCGAAGGAAGCTCGCGCTCGGCCGAGGAGATCCTCGCCGACATCCGCTCGCAGAACGGCCTTTCCGCACTTTCCTCCGATGCCCAGCTGGAGCGCGCGGCGCGCCAGCAAGCCGGCTACATGGCGCTGTCGGGCAAGATGGAGCACCGTACCGGCTGGGGCCGCGACTTCGCCCAGCGCATGAAGTCGAACGGCATCAAAGGTGCTGCTGCGGAGAACATCGCCCACGGCCGCTGGGAGCCGGGCGAACTGATGCGCATCTGGATGGCGTCGGCACCGCACCGGCGCAACATGCTCGACCCGCGCTTCACCCGCTTCGGGCTGGGCAACGCCGCCGACGGCGGCAGCGGCCGGCGCTACTGGGCGCTGGTGCTGGGACAATAGGCGCCGGGAGCGCCCTCCCCGCGGTCCCTATCGCCGTAGTCCATCGACGCCGAGCACCGTGAACGACGCCCAGCTCGCCGGGTGCGCCTCGATCGGCGATGCGGGACTATCGAGCATCGAGACGATCGAGCGCTGCAGCGCCCGCGACCATCCGAGACCCGGTTCGGCGGCGTAGGCGGCGGTCATGCCCGTCGTCAGGCGCACCGTCGGCTCCGACGGGATCGACCACAGCGTGACGAGAAGTTGGCGGGCACCGGCGGCGATGAAGCCGCGCGCCAGGCCGGACATCCACTCCGCCCGCGGCCGCCCGTCGGCGCCGCCGGTGTTGCAGGCCGACAGGATCACCAGGTCGGCATCGAGCCGGAGCGACATGATCTCTGAAAGCGAGAGGTAGCCGTCGCGGCCACCTGCGCCGCTTTCCGGCGACAGGACCAGTCCCGGCTCGGCGGTGCCGCCGACCTCACCGGCGAGGATGCCGTGCGTGGCGAAGGCGAGCACGCGGTAGTCGGAAAGGCTGCGCGCGGCGAGTTCCGTCTCGGTGGCCCGTGCGCCGAGCAGGAGGTCGCCGGAACCGGCGCCGAGCGAGCCGGCGAGCGCGGTCAGTTCGGCCGCCGTCTCGGGCAGCGGCGCGAGGTCGGACAACGCCGCCGCATCCAGCCCGCCATCGCGGGAAAACAGCGCCGAGATGTCGATTTCGGACGCGGCACGGCGCCCGCGCAGGAGCGGATCGCCGACGCCGAGGAACGGCTTCGTCGCCTGCGACATCGCCAGTCCCGGCCGCTGGGCGACCAGCGAACTGACGCTGGGCGCGAGCGAGACCGGGAAGCGGCGGATCAGGAACGGTTGCGACGCCCAGTCGGCACCGCCCGCGTCGTCGCCGCCGACGATCGGCTTGGCGCCGCGCACCTCCACCGCCTTGCGGCTGCCCAGCTTCGCCGTGGACGCTCCAGTCGACAGCATGGCCCAGGGCAGGCCGGGAAGCGGGCCGTCGGCGATGACGACGAGATGGCCGATCCCGGCCAGTTCGACCGCCGCCGGCCTGAGAAGGAGGTCGTAGAGCGCGGCCGAATTGGCCATGTCCACGGCGCCGAACGAGGCCGCGTCGCGGCGCAGCCGGGCGACGCGATCGGACAGTTCCGCCTGTTCGACCTTCGAGACGAAGAGAAAGGGCTTGCGGCCCGGGCGCAGGACGAAACCGAAGACGCTGTTCGAGCCGGCATGGAGGATCGCCAGGGCTTCGTCCGCCGCCAGGACGGCAGCCGCCTGATCGATCGTGGCCGGGACGAGCGCGGCGAAATCTTCCGAAACCGTCAGGCGCTCGGCGATCACCGTCGAGGCCGCGGCGATCTCGCTGTCTGCCGCCGCGCGGCGCGCTTCGACCACCCAGGGCAGTTTCGACGGCACCATCGCCTCGGTGGCCTCCATCTGCGCGAGGCGGCTTCGGGCGCGGTCGCGGCGCTCGATGGCCTCGCGCAGGTAGGGGTCGCGGACGATGCTGTTGCGGATCGAGGCCTGCATGGCGAGCGCGGTGTCGCCGAGCATGGCCGACTGCAGGTCGGCGAAGGTACGCTCAAGCGCATCGGGCACGCTCTTTCGCGCCTTGTCGTTGGTGGCGAGGAAGAAGCGCAGCTGCGCGGCGAGCCTGAGAGCCGGCTGGAAGGCGCGGTAGAGCAGCCCGACCTGCTCGTTGCCCACCCGCCATTCCTGCTGCAGGCGCTCGGTCGTCAGCGCGCTCGTCTCGTCGAGCAGGGCGGCCGCCCCCTTCCAGTCCTTGTCCTCGAAGGCGTAGCGGCCGAGGCGGGCATAGACCGGGGCCAGCGTCTTCGCCAGTTGGCGGCGACCGACGGCGTCGGGCTCGTTCCAGTACTCGATGCCGTGGCCGGGCTTGGCCAGGCGGTCGACGCTCTCGAAGAAGACGCGCGCCGACAGCGGAAGCCGTAGGTCGGCGAGGATGCGGCCGTAGGTTTCCAACTGGCCGAATGCCGACATGTCGGCGCCGAACTCGCTGAGATGCTGCGCGAACCCGTCGACCATCGGTTTCAGGGCGCGGCGCTTCTTCGGAAGATCGCGTTCCGCGAGGAACAGGACGGTCCGGGTCCAACGGTCGTCGTCGCCTATCATGCCTTCCTGCAGCGGAAAAAGGCTTGCCGCGACGAGCATGTCGCGACGATCGTCGGGCTTGAGGCGATCGAGGACCTTGCGGGCCGGCGAGGAGCGCGGGATCTGCCGGGAAACGAACGACGCCAGCCGATCGAGTTCGGCGGCGATCTCGCCGCGCAGCGCGCCGGCGACGGGACCGGACGAGGCGGCAAGCTGCGCGGTCATGTCCCTCGAGGCTCTGCTGTCGCTCATGCCGCCGTCGATCGCTTCCGTATCGTAGAGAACCGCTGCGCTCCAGAAACGCGCCACGATCGGCGCCATCAGCGCGTCGCATCCTTCGCAGAAGCGCCCGCGCAGGTGGTCGACGACGAGCCGCGAGATGTCGCCCTGGAACTCCATGGTCACGTTCTGCGCGCCGAACGGCCCCTCGACCTCGCCGAGCGCGATGTCGACCGCGCGGGCCAGCGCCTCGGTCGCACCCCGGTCGTCGAGGCGGGAATCGAGGAACTCGGCCTCGAAGAGGGCGAACTGGATGCGTTGGATCGGATCGATCGCGTCGCCATGCGCGGCGATGATTGCCCGTGCCTCGGCGACATCGTCGTCGAGGCGGGACGTTCCGCCGGACTTCCATTCGAAGCGCAGCGAGCGCAGCAGCGTCGTGAAGCGCATGCGCGGCTCGGCGCCGTCCGCCGACCAGGCCTTGGCGTCGCGCAGGAACTCGCGGGCGAGGTCCGGCATGAGCATCGACTCGAAGATGTCGGCGCCGGACACCGCCATGCCGGCCTCGCCGGAATCGGCCCCGTTGGCGCCGGGATTGATAAGGGCGAAGTAGCGCATCAGGTCGCGGTATTTCGCGTCGTCGATCGCCCTCAGCGTCAGCAGCTCGAAGTAGATTTCCGAAGCGCCGACGAAGTCGGTCTCCAGTTCGCCGAAGGTGACCGCCTCCAGTGCCTCGACCTCGTAATTCGCCTCCATCCCGGCCTGCGGCAAGCTGCCCTTGAGCACCTCGTTGATCGCCCAGACGACCTTGTCGTCGGTGAAGCACCGGTCGTCTGCGAATTCGACTTCGCCGCGTTCGGCGGCGGCACGCGTCCTTTCCAGACGCTCCTTCGCCACCGGCAGGAGCGCGGCCGCGATCTCCCCGGCCGATTCGCCCCCGGCGCCGGCCGCCACCGCACGAACGTAGGCGCCGTCGGCGGTGTAGACGGCCCGCGGGTTGCCGGTTCCCGGCGCGATCTCACGCATCAGCCGGGCGAATGCCAGCTCTTCCGTCGCGTCCTGGTAGTCGCGCATGAAGTCCCGCAAGGCCGCAACCTGCCGCGCATCGTCGCCCGTCACCTTGCGATGGCGGCGAACGGCCTCGAGCTTCTCTTCCAGGCTCGTCGCCTGGGTGGCGGCGAGATCGACCAGGTAGTCGGCCTCGACGGCGTCGGCCGCGTTCGCCAGCAAGGTGTCGAAGGCCTTGCGCAGGATCTGGCCGGCGCCCTCGCCATACCGCCCCTGGTCGGCGATCCTGGCGAGCCTGGCCCAATCGGCGGCGACGATGGCGAGGCGTCCCGGCGTCGCGGCCTGGGTCCGCGTCATCTCGTTGAACGCGGCGGACAGCGGTTGCAGGATCTCGGCAGCGCGTGCGGCGCGGTCCGGCGCCTGAGTGTCGGCGATGAGCTCGAGCGCCTGGCGATGGAGATCGTTGGCGACGTAACGCTCGGCGATGGCGAATTCGGGAAGTGCATCGCAGGCGGCGGCAGCCTGGGCCGGTGTGCCCGGCGTGCCTGCCAGCAGAACGGCCAATGCCGCGCCCAGCACCAGCCCACGCACGGACCCCAAGAAGGCTGCACGTCCCATATCCGCCGTCCCATTCTCGCCCGGGGACGACTATAGCCGAGCAATCCTCCCCGGCAACGCGCAGGATGCCGCCGACCGCCGACGTCAGACCCGATGCCGGCGCTCGACGCTCTCCGGGCGGCCTTCGATCGACAGAAGCGTGGCGCGCCTTTGCCGCTCGGCGACGACCTTGCCGCGCGAGACGACGCAGAGCCGCTCGGCGCGCAGGCGGATCGCCTCGACCGGATTTCCCGCGTCGAGCACGACGAGGCTGGCGCGCTTGCCGACTTCGAGGCCGAGATGGCCGAGACCCATGATCGCGGCGTTGACGCCGGTCACCATGTCGAAGCAGTGCGCCATGTCTGCGGGGCTGGTCATCTGCGCCACATGCAGGCCCATGAAGGCGACGTCGAGCATGTCGGCGGTGCCCAGCGGGTACCACGGGTCGAGCACGCAGTCCTGGCCGAAGCCGACGCGGATGCCGGCCCTGATCATCTCCGGCACGCGGGTCATGCCGCGCCGCTTCGGATAGGTGTCGTGGCGGCCCTGGATGACGATGTTGATCAGCGGGTTGGGGATGGCCGAGACGCCGGCCTCGGCGATCAGCGGCAGGAGCTTGGAGACGTAGTAGTTGTCCATCGAGTGCATCGAGGTCAGGTGCGAGCCGGCGACGCGGCCGTGGAGGCCGAGGCGCTGGGTCTCGTAGGCGAGCTGCTCGATGTGCCGCGACAGCGGGTCGTCCGTTTCGTCGCAATGCATGTCGACCATCAGGCCTCGCTCGGCGGCGATCTCGCAGAGCTCGGTCACCGAGCGGCGGCCGTCGGCCATGGTGCGCTCGAAATGCGGGATGCCGCCGACGACGTCGATGCCGAGGTCGAGCGCCCGGACCGTGTTGCGCATGGCGCTCGGGCTCCGGTAGAAGCCGTCCTGCGGGAAGGCGACGAGCTGCAGGTCGAGATAGGGCGCCACCTCCTTCCTGACCTCGAGCAGCGCCTCGACGGCGAGCAGGCGGTCGTCGCAGGTGTCGACATGGCTGCGGATGGCGAGCAGGCCCATCGACACGGCCCAGTCGCAATAGCGCAGCGCGCGTTCCTTTACCGCCTCGTGCGTGAGCAGCGGCTTCAGCTCGCCCCACAGCGCAATGCCCTCGAGCAGCGTGCCCGAGGCGTTGATGCGCGGGATGCCGTAGGAGAGCGTGGCGTCCATGTGGAAATGCGGATCGACGAAGGGCGGCGAAACGAGGCAGCCCGAAGCGTCGACGACCCGGCCGGCCTCGGCCGGGAGGTTCGGCGCGATGGCGGCGATGGCCTCGCCGGAAATGCCGATGTCGGCCGTGCGGCCGTCGGGCAGCGTACCGCCCTTGATGAGAAGATCGAAGGTCATCTCTCGCCTTTCCATCCCTGCTCCGCTGCCGCGGACTCATGAGGTGTTCGCCAGCCACCGGCGTGGCGAGCGCCTGCAAGCCGACAGCGATATTGTTCGCACTTCGAGTGTGTTACCCTACGCCAATGAAAAGCTCCACGCCTCGGACGCCGCGTTCTTCGAAGACCGGCCGCTTCGTCCTCGACAGCACCCGTGCAGCGAAGATCAGCGCGGTGGAAGGCATGCAACTTTCCGCCCGGATGAAGGCGATTCTCGATCGAGGCGCGCGCGAAGGTTTGAGCGGGGATGAGCAGCGCGTCTTGATACGGGAACAGATCCGGGGGAAGTAGCCGGTGACCTACACCGCCGAGCCCGACCCGGCGTGTTATCCGGGCTCGCCCGTGCTCATCAACCTGCTCGGCATCCGCGACCAGGCGCTTCTGGAAGAAGCGGAACTCGCGTTCTTCCTGACCCGAGCAGACGAACCGCTTCCCGTCGGCGAACTCGACGCTCGACACTATCTTCGGCTTCACCGCCATCTCTTCCAGGATGTCTACGCCTGGGCGGGCCAGATTCGCACGATCCGGATCGGCAAGGGATCGAACTGGTTCTGCTATCCGGAGTACATCGCCGCCGAAATGCAGCGCGTCTTCGCCGAACTGGGCGACGTCGACGCCCTGCAGCACATGACATCGGCAGGCTTCGCCCGCCACGCAGGCCATTTCCTGGCGGACCTGAACGCGATCCACCCGTTCCGGGAAGGCAACGGCCGCACGCAACTCTCCTTCCTGGCGATGCTGGCGGAACATGGCGGCTTTGCTTTCGATGCCGACGTGCTTCAGAAGGAACGCGTCCTCGGCGCGATGATCGAGAGTTTTTCCGGGAACGAAGAGCCATTGATCGGCCTGATCGGGGACATCATCGCCTGAGCCGGAGCCGCCAACGGCCTGCCCGAGAAGCTCACCGCTCCCCCTTCTGATACGGAATCATCAGCGCCTTCGGATAGGTGGCGCGGCGGGCGACCAGGACCAGCGCCAGGATGGACATGACGTAGGGCAGCATCAGGAAAACCTGGTAGGGCAGGACGCCGCCGGCGAGCTGCTGCAGGCGGATCTGGTAGGCGTCGAAGGCGGCGAACAGGATGGCGCCGATGAGCGCCTTGCCGGGCCGCCACGAGCCGAACACGACGAGGGCGATGGCGATCCAGCCGCGGCCGTTGACCATCTGGAAGAAGAAGGAGTTGAAGGCCGACATGGTGAGGAAGGCGCCGCCGACGGCCATCAGCGCGCTTCCGGCCATGACCGCGCCGATGCGGATGCCGGTGACCGAAATGCCCTGCGCTTCGACGGCCGAAGGGTTCTCGCCGGCGGCGCGGACGGCCAGCCCGAGCGGCGTCCGGTAGAGCACCCAGGCGACGACGGCCACCGAGACGAAGGCGAGATAGGTGAGCGGCGTCTGCGAGAACAGCGCCTCGCCGAGGATCGGGATCTGCGACAGGCCGGGGATCGGCCAGGGCTGGAACGGCTCGATCTTGGGCGGCGACGTCACCTGCGGCAAAGCGAGGCGATAGGTGAAGTAGGTCAGGCTGGTGGCGAGCAGGGTGATGCCGATGCCGACGACGTGCTGCGACAGGCCGAGCGGCACGGTGAGCACGGCGTGGAGCAGGCCGAAGGCGGCACCGGCGAGTGCGGCGACGACGACGCCGGTCCACAGGTCGCCGCCCGAATAGACGGTGAACCAGCCGGCGAAGGCGCCGACGGTCATGATGCCCTCGATGCCGAGGTTGAGCACGCCGGCGCGCTCGCAGATCAGCTCGCCCAGCGTGGCGAAGATCAGCGGCGAGGCGATGCGGATCGCGGCGACCCAGAAGGAGGCTGTGAAGAGGATCTCGAGGGCGTCGGTCATGTGGGGGTCCCGTCGTTTCGCGAAGGGCGGAACGTCGGTCGTCGGTCGTCGGTCGTCGGTCGAAAAGAGGCGACGGCAATGCCGCGCGCTCTGCCCGCGACCGACGACCGACGATCCACGACCGACCCCCTCATTTCCACCGCACCCTGAACCGCGACAACAGGATCGCCGTCACCATGGTGAGCAGCGCGGTCGCGACCACGACGTCGGCGATGTAGCTCGGCACGCCGGCCGAGCGGCTCATGGCGTCGGCGCCGACGAAGATGCCGGCGACGAAGATGGCCGCCGCGACGACGCCGAGCGGGTTGAGCATGGCGAGCATCGCCACGACGATGCCCGAATAGCCGTAGCCGGGCGAGAGATCGAGGGTGAGGTTGCCCTTGAGGCCCGCGACCTCGGAGAAGCCCGCCAGCGCGGCGAGACCGCCGGAAAGCAGCGCCGTCTTCATCAGCACGGGATCGACCGGGATGCCGGCGAAGCGCGCCGCCTGGGGATTGTGGCCGACGGCGCGCATCTCGTAGCCGAGCGCGGTCTTCTTCATCACCACCCAGATGGCGACGGCCGCGGCGAGCGCCAGGACGAAGCCGTAGTGCAGCCGCTTGCCGGTGACGATGCGCGGCAGTTGCGCGTCGGCGATCACCTTCGAGGATTGCGGCCAGCCGAGGCCCATCGGGTCCTTGAGCGGGCCTTCGAGCAGCATCGAGACGAACAGCAGGACGACGAAGTTGAGGAGCAGCGTCGTCACCACCTCGTCGACGCCGAAGCGCGTCTTCAGG
>CALFXR010000052.1 GCA_937958475.1 uncultured Mesorhizobium sp.
GGCGAGCCCGGCGGGCCGCGGCTGGCGGCCCCCGAAGTGCTGCGGCCGGAGGAGCCGGACGCCGCGGCACCGCCGGAACCCGCCGGACCGCCGGTGCGCGAACTGCTTGCGGAGAGCGACGCCGACTTCGCCGCGTGCACGGCCGCGCTGGCGGCGCTCGGCGCACGCTTCGCGGAGCGGCCGCCGCTGACCGACCCGGACGAGCGCGACTGCGGCATCGCGCGGCCGGTGGCGCTGTCGGAAATCCTGCCCGGCGTGGCGCTGCACCCGGAGGCGGTGCTGCGCTGCGCGGCGGCGCTGGCGCTGGCGGAATGGACCAGGGACTTCGTCATGCCGGCGGCGCGCCGCCTGCCCGGTCGCGGCGCGCTGACCCGCATCGACCACGGCACGGCCTATCTGTGCCGTCCGCGCAACGGCGTTGCCGGCGCGACGCTGTCGGAGCACGCCTTCGGCAACGCCATCGACATCGCCGGCTTCGGCTTCGCGCGCGGCGATGCGCTCTCGGTGACGGCGCGCGCCGGCGACGGTTCGCTGGAGGAGGCCTTCCAGGCGGCGGTGCGCAAGGCGGCGTGCCTTTCCTTCACCACCGTGCTCGGCCCGGGCGCCGACGACGCCCATGCCGACCACCTGCACCTCGACGTGAAGGCGCGCGGCGGCGGCTTCCGGCTCTGCCAGTGACGGTGCTCTAGAACCGGATGGTGGCCCCGCCGGACAGGGTCCACACCAGGTCGTTGCCGAAGGTGGCCGTGTAGCCGAGCGGATTGGGGATGCCGCCGGGCAGGACCATCGTCGACGAGGTGCCGGCGGTGAGCAGGCCGACCGTGCCGCCCAGCCGGAAGACCGCGTTCTCCGACGGCGTCAGGATGCCGGTCAGCCCCGCCGACCAGACGTCGGTCTGCGAGGTGAAGCCGGCCGATGCGCCCTGGTTCCACGACAGATTGCCGGCGAGCGCGAACATTTCCGAGAACTGGTGCGCCGCCCCCAGCGTCACGCTCCATGTGTCGCGGAAGCCGAGCGCCAGCCCGGAGACGGCGGCGGGTTGCGTGCAGGCGGGCAGGCCGACCGGGCAGATCGGCATCGCCTGGACCACGCTCCAGTCGGTCCACTTCACCGCGCCGAAGGCAAGCCAGCCCGGCGCGACGCCGGACTGCGCCTTCAGCTCCACCGACTGCGGCATGGTGATGGAGCCGAACACCGGCAGCGCCGGGCCGACGGTCGAAAACGTGCCGGTCATGTCGTAGGAGACGGCCGAATTGTAGATCAGGCTGGCGCGCAGCGCGTAGTCGGGGATCTCGTAGGCCAGACCCAGCCGCCAGGCGAGGCTCCGGTCGGAGACGTCGGTCGCGGCGGTCACCGGGCCGAAGGCCTGGGTCAGGCGGTAGCGCACCTCCTGCAGCGAGACGCCGCCGAGCAGCGAGACGCGGCCCTTGCCGGCGGCGAGGCTCGCCGCGCAGGTCAGTCCGTAGTCGCGCGAGGAGAAGTGCTGCTCGACCGCGGCCGCGGCATAGGTCCAGGCGGTGCCGTAGTTGGCGTGGCCGCCCCACGGCTCGCGGTAGCTCGCCATGCAGCGCGCCACGTCGGCGACGTTCACCGCGAAGCTCGCCCTGGGCAGGGTGAAGGCCTCGGTCTCGTCGACGTCGACGCTCGCGCCGAACATGCCGGTGATGCCCGTCAGCTTGCGCTGCGGCGCGATATGGGTGACGCCGGCCTCGAAGGCCACCGCGCGCTCCTGGAAGACGAAGTCCCAGTCGCTCTCGCCGGTGTCGTAGCCGCCGGCCAGCGCCGGACCGGCGCCGAAGACCAGCGCCGCCGCCGCGGCGATGCGTGCGAGAAAACCCCTCCCGGCCATGACCGCCCCCCTGTCGTTAGCCGATTTCAGGATAGCGCAGGCCGGGGCCGGAGTCTTGACTTCTGTCAAAGGGGGTGGCGGCGGCTCATGCCGCGGGCCAGGGGTGGCCAAAAGTGGCGGGTTCAGGCGCCGGATTCAGGCACCGGATTCAGGCGCCTGGCTCAGGCACCGGTGGCGCGACGGCGCTGGCGGTCGCGGCCGAGCCCGGTCTCGTCGAGCAGGCCGGCGCGCTTGGCGTCGTAATAATAGCCGCGCTGGTAGAGCCGGTCGGCGCGACGGGCGTCGCCGCCGGCGACCAGATAGGCGCCGCGCAGGTATTTCACCGCGTATTTCAGGTTGGTCTCGGGATCGAGCAGGCCGTTCGCCGGGCCGTCATAGCCCATGCCGCGCGCCGTCGCGTGCTTGATCTGCATCAGCCCCCAGTGGCCCTTGTTGTAGGCGCCGGGATTGAACGTGCTCTCGCGCTTGACCACGCGGCGGACCAGGCTCTCCGGCACGTCGTAGATCTCGGCGTATTTGGTGATCAGCCGGTCGACATGGGCGGCGTCGTGGCGCTCGTTGACGATCGGCGCGGCCGGGCGCGGATCCGACGGCGACGGCCCGGCGAAGGCGGTCGAAAGCGAGGCGAGCCGCACCTCCGCCTCGGGCGCTTCCGCGGCGACGCCGGCGAGTTCGCCGGAACGCCACGAATAGGGCACGGCCGAAACCGTCTGCGGCAGGGCAATGTCGAAGGTGGAGGCGACGGGCGCGATCACGTCGGCGCCGAGCGTGTCGAGGCTGCGCGAACTCGAACACCCCGCCGCGACGCTCGCGGCGACGATGCAGGCGGACGACGCGATGGTCCGCAATGTCCGGCTCGTCGGGGTCAAGTCGCGAGTCTGTCCTCTTCGTCGGCCCGCGAGTTCTAGCGCAGTGCCGGCGCCGCATCAATCCGGGCGCCGATCACGTGTTGCCGCACCGTGTGCGCAGCCCGTGAACGGCGCGCTCAGTCGTCGCCGAAGGGCTGGAAGATGCGCGGCCGGCACTTCAGCACCGGGCACGAACCGGTGTCGGCGGTCGGCACGTATTCGGGCGCCGCTTCCTCGTCGATCTGGCAGAAGCCGCCATGCGCGACGTAGCGGTCGTAGAGCGTCAGCGACGGATTGCGCGGCGACGGATAGCGCAGGATCGCCGCCCCGTCGGCGCGCACAATCCCCTGGACGCGGCTGCAGCTCATGCCGGAAATCTCGTAGCGCGAGATCGCATGCGCCTCGAAGGCCACCAGCGACAGGGCGAGCGCGGCAAGCAGGGTCTTCTTCATCGGTCGTCTCCCGTGTGGGCGGCCGCCGCGGCGGCGCTGTCCTGCATCTATGGCGTCATCGGGGCCGAAATTCGGCGGCGATGCGCAAAGAAACGGCGAAGCGTGCCAAAATAGTTCCGCGTGCTATCCTCGCCGCGATCAACTTTGCGGGAGGAACCATGGAACGCGAACGGATCGGCTTCGTCGGCGTCGGCCTGATGGGCCACGGCATGGCGAAGAACATCGTCGAGAAGGGCTTTCCGCTGACGATCGTCGCACACCGCAACCGGGCTCCCGTCGACGACCTCGTCGCACGCGGCGCAAGCGAGGTCGGCTCGCTCGCCGAACTCGCCCGGGCGAGCGACATCGTCGTGCTCTGCGTCACCGGCAGCCCCGAGGTCGAGGCCGTGCTCGCCGGGCCGCGGGGCCTGGCCGCCGCCGGCAGGCCGCTGCTCGTCATCGACTGCTCGACCTCGGACCCGTCCTCGACGGCGCGGCTCGCCCGGGACCTGGCACCGGCCGGCATCACGCTGGTCGACGCACCGCTGTCGCGCACGCCGACGGACGCCGAGGCCGGAACGCTCGACGTCATGGCGGCGGGCGAACCTGCCGTCTTCGCCCGCATCCGCCCGGTGCTCGAGGCCTTCGCCAGCCGCATCGTCCATACCGGGCCGGTCGGCAGCGCCCACGCCATGAAACTGCTCAACAATTTCGTCGCCCTGGGCTACGCCGCGCTCTATTCGGAGGCCCTGGCGCTGGGCGCCAAGGCGGGCATCACGCCGAAGACCTTCGACGCGGTGATCGGCGGCGGGCGCATGGACTGCGGCTTCTACCAGACCTTCTTCCAGTGGGTGATCGGCCGCGATCCCAATGCCCACCGCTTCGCCATCCGCAACGGACTGAAGGACCTGAGCTACCTCGCCGCCTTCGCCAATGCGGCGGGCGCCGCCAATCCGCTCGGCGCCGCGGTTCGCAACGCCTTCGCCGTCGCCACCGCCACCGGGCACGGCGACGAATACGTGCCGAGGCTGGCCGACATCACGGCCGGCCTGAACGGCGTTTCGCTGACCGAAGACCAGGCGTGAACGAAGGCCTCCCGGGGCGGCCTTCCAAAAAAAGTGAACCCCCGGGGGTTGCCGTTCCATGCCGATGCGCCTATCTACGGACCTGTTGATATTTGGGCCGATCGATCCGGGCCTCGCGTTTCATACGCGTTTGCTGACGTCTATCTCCAAAATCTCGATACCATCGGCTGTGCAATCGTGTGCGGCCACACTGCAACGCAAGCGTATAGGAATGCGAACATGGCTACCGGAACCGTCAAGTGGTTCAACAGCACCAAGGGCTTCGGCTTCATCCAGCCCGACAACGGCGGCGCGGACGTCTTCGTCCACATCTCGGCCGTCGAGCGCGCCGGAATGACCAACCTCGTGGAAGGTCAGAAGATCAACTTCGAGATCGAGCAGGACCGCCGTACGGGCAAGTCCGCTGCCGGATCTCTCAGCAGGGCAGCCTGACCTAGCGGGCGCGCCCCGGCTCCGCCGGGGCTCGTTTGGCAAGTCACGGATGTACTGGCGGCTGCGCGAGATGCGCGCCGGAGCATGCCACCCCGCGGTCATGACAGCAGATAGCTGCGGCAACGGGTGGAGGCGGGTTCCAAGTCAGGCTACCAGGCAGTTGGAAGGCGGGGTCATTCCCCGCCTTTTTTCGTTCCAGCGTTCCCGGGCGCGTCAGCGGCCGGGAATCCAATCCATCGGCACATGGCCCGGATCGGCGGCGACCCGCGAAAGCCAGGCGACCACCGCGGGATAGGCCGCCAGGTCGAAGCCGCCCTCGCCCGCGACATGCGTATAGGCATAGAGCGCGATGTCGGCCACCGACATCGCCTCGCCGGCGAAGAACGGCGATTGCCCGAGCCGGCCTTCCATGACGGCGAGCGCCCTGTTGCCGCGAATCAGCGTCGCTTCCAGCTTCTCCGGCGTCGCCTCCGCCGCCCGCCGCGGATCGATCGTCAGCGCGCGGCGCACGGCGATGTAGGGCTCGTGGCTGTACTGCTCGAAGAACATCCACTGGTAGGCGAGCGCGCGTTCGTAGGCATCGGCCGGCAACAGCCGCGTTCCCTCGGCGAGGTGGAGCAGCAGCGCGTTGGATTCGGCGAGCACGCGACCATCGTCGAATTCGAGCAGCGGCACCATGCCGTTCGGGTTCCTGGCCAGGAAGGCGGCCGATCGCGTGCCGGTGGCGCCGCCCTCGACCTCGACATGCTCGAAGCTCCGCCCGAGCTTCGCCATCAGCAGCCGCGGCTTGTAGCAGTTGCCGCTGTCCGTCATTCCGTAGATCTTCACCGCGGCATCTCCTCGCACACCGAAGCGGCAACTATGGCAGGACGCGGCTCGACCACCAGCGACTTGTTCTGGCGCATCGATCAGCGGCGCTGATGGGTCATCCGAACAGGGGGATGACGTTGTCGCCGTTGGAGGACAACAGGCGGTCGAGCGGCAGCGGTTCCTCGCGGAAGATCGTCCCCGCCAGCGCCGGCCGGCCGAGCAGGTGGCCCTGCAGCAGATCCACCTTCGCATCGACGGCGATCTTGAGCTGGGCCGGCGTCTCTATGCCTTCGGCGAGTATTTCCGCGCCGGTTCGCCGGATCGTCTGCACGAGCGGCCCGAACAGGCGGGCGGCGGCCGGATCGCGGCACAACGAGCGGAACAGTTCGCCGTCGATCTTGACGATGTCGGGCAGGATCCGCGCGATGCGTTCGTAGGTCGACCGGCCGGCGCCGAAATTGCCGACGGCGATGCGAACGCCCAGCGCGCGCATGATCTCGGCCACGGCGACGAGCGTGAACTCGTCGAGCGCGGTCGCCTCGGTGATCTCGCAGACGAGCAGCCGCGGATCGAGGCCGATCTCGACGAGGCAGCCGGCCATCGTCCGGATCTCGCGCAGGGTCGCGTCGAGGTCGGCGTTCGCCCGCGGATCGTAGTTGAAGTAGAGGCGCAGCGTGGGGACGCCGATATTGTGGTGGTTCCTCAGGTGCAGACAGCGGCACAGGCTCTCGACGAACAGGCGGTCCGCGGCCGGCACCTCGTCGAGGAAGGTCCGGCTGTCCACCGCGACGCCGTCCCGGTAGGGCGCGACCAGCGCCTCGACGGCCACGGGGAGAAGCGCCCGCCCGACGCGCTGCAGGATCGGCTGGTAGCTGGTCTTCAGCCGGAAGCCGCCGAAGCGACCCGTCTCGATGCCGATCTCGTCGACATGGATCGCTTCCTCGATCGAGGCCGGGCGAATCTGGTTCTGGTTCAAGACCCCGCCCCCCTGCGTCCGAATGCCTTTCCGGGGCGTGTCCGGAACGCCGGCGGGTCCGCATGGTGCATGCCCGCGACCGGCATGGCGGTGGGTGCCGCCGCATGGCGTGGAGTTTCGGCAGAAACCCGGGCCGGCGCGTCGGCGGCAGCAGCAGCGGCAGCAGCTTCGCGGAAGACGCCGAACCGCGTCGGCACGATTTCCGGACGGGCGAGCACGTAGCCCTGGACCATCGAGGCGCCGGACCGTTCGGCGAGCTCGAGCTGCCATCCCTCCTCGATGCCCTCGAAGACGGTGGCGATGCCCTGGCCGGCGAAGGTCTCGACCATGGCCGAGAGGAGCGCGAAGCCGGGGCCCGATTCCATCAGACGGGTGATCCAGTGCGCGTCGAACCTGACGATGTCGGGCTTCAGTTCCTTGATCCGGTTCATGTCGGAATCGTCGGAACCGTAGTCGTCGACGGCGATGCGGAAGCCGTGCCGCCTGAGCGCGGCGACGAAACCGTAGAGCGTATCCTGCGAGGCGCTCTTCTGCTCGGTCACCTCGCAGACGATGCGCTTCGGATCGATGCCCGCCTCGTGCAGGACGAGCCGCATCTCGCGCAGCGCGTGGTCGGCGATCGACGGCTCGCTGAACACGGACGGATCGAAGTTGATGAACAGCGACGCGGCCGGATCGAGGAACTTGCCGGCGTTGAGCAGGTGCAGCGTGCGCGCCAGCGTCTCCACATGCAGCCGGTCGGCGGCCGGAATGCTGTTGAAGAAGACGGGCGGCGGAATGCGCTCGCCGTCGCGGAACGGCCGCAGCAGGCCTTCGAAGGCGGCGATCGACACCTTGCCGCCGCGAAACGCGAAGATCGGCTGGAAGGCGCTCTTCAGGACATAGACCCCCCATATGCCGGTGGAGGTACCGTCATCCTGGCGAATGATATGGGCGAGGCCAACGCTACGCGCCACGGTCAAGCAACTCCGCACACTGCGGGAACGCACGGAATGGTGGCACGGAAGGTTTTACCGGCCGTTAATGGATCGATCGCGCGAATTCATGTTTCGGCCGCGCAGCGGCCTTGCGGATCGCCCTGCGATCGGACATTAGAAACGCGCCGTTCGACCCCGTCCGCCCCTGCCCGGAGACCCCCGCCATGGCCTTCCTCGCCGACGCCCTTTCCCGCGTGAAGCCGTCCGCGACGATCGCCGTCACGCAGAAGGCCCGCGAGCTGAAGGCCAAGGGCCGCGACGTCATCAGCCTCGGCGCGGGCGAGCCGGACTTCGACACGCCCGACAACATCAAGGAAGCCGCCATCGCCGCGATCCGCCGCGGCGAGACGAAGTACCCGCCCGTCTCCGGCATCCCGGCGCTGCGCGAGGCGATCGCCGCCAAGTTCAAGCGCGAGAACAACCTCGACTACCGGCCCGAGCAGACCATCGTCGGCACCGGCGGCAAGCAGATCCTGTTCAACGCCTTCATGGCGACGCTGAATCCGGGCGACGAGGTCGTCATCCCGACGCCCTACTGGGTCAGCTACCCGGAAATGGTGGCGCTGTGCGGCGGCACGCCGACCTTCGCCGAGACCACCATCGACAACGGCTTCAAGCTGACCGCCGAGACGCTGGAGAAGGCGATCACGCCGCGGACGAAGTGGCTGCTGATGAACTCGCCCTCCAATCCGTCCGGCGCGGCCTACACCGCCGCCGAGCTCCGGGCGATCGCCGACGTGCTGCTGCGACATCCGCATGTCTGGGTGCTCACCGACGACATGTACGAACACCTGATCTACGGCGACTTCGTCTTCCGCACGATCGCCGAGGTCGAGCCCGCGCTCTACCCGCGCACGCTGACCATGAACGGCGTCTCCAAGGCCTATGCGATGACCGGCTGGCGCATCGGCTACGCCGCCGGTCCGGTCGAGCTGATCAAGGCGATGGACATGATCCAGGGCCAGCAGACCTCGGGCGCCTGCACGATCGCGCAGTGGGCGTCGGTCGAGGCGCTCAACGGCCCGCAGGACTTCGTCGAGAAGAACAAGGCGATCTTCCAGGGCCGCCGCGACCTCGTCGTGTCGATGCTCAACCAGGCGAAGGGCATCGCCTGTCCGTCGCCGGAAGGCGCCTTCTACGTCTATCCGTCCTGCGCCGGCACGATCGGTCGCACGGCGCCTTCGGGCAAGACGATCGTCGACGATCAGGCCTTCGTCAGCGAGCTTCTCGAGACCGAGGGCGTCGCGGTCGTCCATGGTTCGGCCTTCGGGCTCGGCCCCAATTTCCGCATCTCCTACGCGACCTCGGAAGCGCTGCTCGAAGAGGCGTGCCGGCGCATCCAGCGCTTCACCGCCTCGCTGGGCTGAGGCGGCGCGCCGCGGGAACCGGGGGCGGAAGGGCGCGATGACGACGAACCGCATCGACCTGATCCGGCCCGACGCGCCGGAACTCGCCGCGCCGGGCCCCCACCGCGTCGGCGTGACCACGCTCCATGCCGTCAACCCCGGCCAGGCGGACATCGCCCGCGCCGTGGCGGGACGGCCGCTGCCCGTCTACGACCGGCCGTTGATGCTCGAGGTCTGGTATCCGGCCAACGTCGCGCCGGGAACGCAGCCGACGCCTTACGAAAACGTGCTGCTGCGCGACGGCGAAACCCGCGCCACGCTGCACGGCCAGGCGGTGCGCGACGCCGCACCCGCTTCCGCAGGCCCCTGCCCGCTCGTCATCCTGTCGCACGGCTATCCCGGCAACCGCTTCCTGATGAGCCATCTCGGCGAGAACCTCGCCGGCAAGGGCTATGTCGTGGCGGCGATCGACCATGCCGATTCGACCTACGCCGACCAGGGCGCCTTCGCCTCGACGCTGGTCAACCGGCCGCTCGACCAGAGATTCGTGCTCGACGAGATGGAGCGCCGATCGCGGACGCCGGGCAGCCTGCTGCACGGGCTGGTCGACGCCTCACGGGCGGCGCTGGTCGGCTATTCGATGGGCGGCTACGGCGTCGTGGTGTCGGCCGGCGGCGGGCTGGCGCCGGCGGCCGCGACCTTCGACTGGGCGGCGACGGACGGCCTGCTTTCGCGCCACGTCGCCGGTTCGGCCGAGCACCGGGCGCTCGCCGATCCGCGCTTCAAGGCCTTCGTCGCCATCGCGCCGTGGGGCATGGAAAAGGGCTTCTGGAACGCCGAGGGCCTCGCCGGGGTGCGCGGGCCGATCCTCTTCGTCGCCGGGGATGCCGACGACATCTCCGGCTATGCCGGCGGGGTGAAGCGGCTGTTCGACCTGTCGACCGGCGCCGACCGGCTGCTGCTCACCTTCGAGAACGCCAACCACAACGCCGCCGCGCCGATTCCGGCACCGGCGGAAGCGTGGTTCATGTCGGAGAAGATCGGCTTCTCGCCCTTCGACCACTATGCCGACCCGGTCTGGGACACGGTGCGCATGAACAATATCGCGCAGCACTTCCTGACTGCGTTCCTCGGACGGCACGTCAGGGGCGAGCGGGATATGGAGCGCTATCTCGATGTCTGCGAGCGGGCCGCCGACGGCGCCTGGTCGACGGACGACGACGGCACGCCGCGTCCCGACCACAGCTACTGGGCGGGTTTCCAGAACCGAACGGCGATCGGGCTCAGCCTGACGCGCGCAAAGCCGGCGTCGGCGTAACCGGCGCCTCCGGTCCGACCCGGAAACGTCGTGGCCGGTCAGCCCTGCGTGCCGACGATCTTCTCGCCGTGCACCACCACGGTCTTGCGGCCGCCCGACGCGTCGCGCCCGTCGGCCCGTTCCATGATGACGAGTTCGGACTGGTCGGCGTCGTTCGGTCCGCGGCGCGCGGCGGCGCCGAGCGTGGAATCGCGGGCCGCCGCGGTGTCGCCGAAATATTTCCGCTTCAGCCGGTCGAGATCGACGCCAGCGGAATCGACATGGTGTTCCGTCAGCGCGTCGACCGGCGCCTGCTCCTCCACGGCCTTCCAGCCCGGCATTGCCTCTTCCGCAACCTGCTTGGCGTTCTTGGGCATCGCTATCATCCCGTTTCCGTCAGACTAGCACAGTCTCGCTACCAACCCAACCCGAGGCAGGTGAACTGCCTGAGCACCTTGTACTCGATCGCCCATTCGGCCGGCGTCTCGAGGCCGTGGGGCATGTCCCTGATATAGGTCTTCTTGGCGTCGAACAAAGCCTGGGCCGGCGCCGCCCCCGACGCGACCGCGCGCCAGAAGCCATCGTGGATCGGCGCGCCGAAATAGCCGAACGGCGGCGCCAGCGGCGAATAGTGGGCGCCGGTGCAACCGACGAAGGCGAGCGCGCCGAGCTCGAGCATGCGCAGCGGGATCGACGTCTTCGGCGTGCGCGGCGTCACGTCCCAGTGGCTCGTCGCGCGCGCCGCGATCTCCTCCACCGTCAGCGCCCCCCAGCAGCAGCCGGCCAGCGCCACCGCGCCGGCAAGCGCGCCGCCGAGATTGTCGAGGTTGACGGCCTCGACCGAACCGCTCTCGTCCTCGCCCCAGAACCGGCTGCCGTCGACGTCGGACCCGTGCAGCATGAAGTAGGTGCCGCCGGCCGGAATGCCGCCGGCGCCGATGTCGGAACAGGCCCGCGGGCCGCTGACCAGCAGCCGCCCGCTGCCGGCGATGCCGCGAAAGACGTTCTCGGCGAAGGGTCGCGCGGCGTTGCGCGAGCCGAACTTGCCGAGCGTCGGCCGATGCGAGTCGGCGGCCAGCGCGTGGACGAGGAAGGCCGCGCTGGCGCAGTCGGGAACGCGCGACACCGGCACCTCGCCCAGCCCGTCGCCGTCGAGGTCGCCATAGCGCTGGTCGCTCCAGACGATGAACTGGTCGGGATCGTTTCGCGTCGCGACGCGCGGCCGCAGGTCGGGAGGCAGCACGTCGTAGATCTGCGCCGGCAGGACGTCGTAGTCGCCGAGCAGCACGATGCCGCGGGCGTCGCGCCCGGACCCTGCGATCGCGGCGAAAGCCTGGTCCGGGTCGCCGATCTCGAGCAGGCGGTTGCCGGATTCCTCGATCATGCGCCGCGCCGTCTCGTAGCCTGCATCGCCGACCTTGCGCCTCAGCCCGGCGGCATGCGTGGCGAAGACGAGCCCCGACAGCGGCCGTCCGGCGCCGAGCCGCAGACGCTCCTCGTCGGCACGACCGGCGCCGGCCTGCCGGGTCTCGGCGGTCACGCCGCCGATATCGATGCGGATGGTCACGCTCGGCACGCCGACAGGTATCCTGGCGGTGACTTCGACGAACAGGTCGTCGCGCACCGTCGCCGTCGACGCCGGGGTGGCGGCCGGGGCCTGCGCCGGCGGCTGTGCGGGCGGTTCCCGGCGTACCGGCGGGTTCGACCGCGGCGTCGCCGGCGTGGCCGGCGGCTGCACGGTCGCAGCGGCCGGCATGGCGTCGCGTGCCTTCGGCTGGGGATCGCTGAGTTCGCCGGACGAGACGTCGATGCGGGCCTTGCCGCGCGACGCGGTGACCTTGAAGCGGCCGTTGCGGTCGGTCCGCGCCCAGGTCAGCGCCGGATCGGCCTTCTTCAGCATGCGCAGGACCTTGGCGTTGGGATGGTCCTCGCCCTTGCGCCCCGTCGAGATGCCGAACGCCTTCGTCGCGCCGAAGGCCGCCAGGATCTCCTCGTTGAAGGCGTTGTAGGAGGCGTGGTGCGGGATCTTGACGAAGCAGTAGGGACCGGCCGCGGCGACGTCCGCCAGGAGCGCGTCCATCTCGCCCTGCAGCCCGCCGACCTCGGCCTTGGCGAACTGCATGTCGCCGGTGAGCAGCATGCGGCTGCCGCCCTTGCCGACGGAGAGCACGATGCTCTGGTTGTTCTTCGCCGCGCCGGGGCCTTCGCGGTCGAGGAACGAAAGCACGGAATCCGGCAGCACGACGTCGCGGGCGCCGTGGCCCTCGCTCAGCGTGCGGTAGGCCGAGGCGATGCTGGCATCGGTCGCCAGCAGCGCGTCGGCCGCGCGGGCGGCGTCGGCGTTGAAGCCGGCCAGCGCCTCGGCGCAGAGGATGATCTGCCGGTCGCTGGGGCCCAGGATGCGCAGGCCGAGCCCTTCGAACCGGCGTTCGAGCGCATCGATCTCGGCGGTGCGGCCCTGGTAGCGGACGACGGTCGCGCCCGCAGCCTCCAGCGCCTCGATCATCGCCAGGTAGCGCTTTCGCTGGCCCGCGGTGTCGGTGAGGAAGCGCTCGACTTCGGCGTCCGATGCCGACGGCGACAACGGCTCCTCCTGGAGCGCGGCAACGAGTTCGGCCTGGTCGGGCGGCAGCGCGTCGAAGAAGTCGGCGTCCGCCGGCAGGCCGTAGCCGGCGTTCTCGTCGGCCACCAGCGCCATCTTCGGCGCGATCAGGCCGCGCCCGACCATCTCGGGAAGGCAGCCGATGTGGTCGCCGTGGCAGTGGGTGACGATCAGCAGCGAGATCGGCACGGGACCCGTCGCGACGCCGAGCACGGCGCGAATCTGGTCGGGGAGCGAGGCGATGCCCGGCGAGCCGTCGATGTCGTTCTTGTGGGCGCCGTCGATCAGGATCGAGACGTCGTCGTCGCGCACCAGTATACAATCGCCATACTGTTCGACGCCGACGTCGAGAAAATGGAGTTCCATCGGACGGCCCTCATATTTGTCGCCCGGCAACTATATCTCGATTGTATACTTGAGTCGCTGACGTTTACGTGACGCGGAAAGGACAGCATTGCTTCCCTAATTTATGTGCAATGCAGCGACGAAACGGCCCAGGCTGCGCTCTTGCCCTCGGCGCGGCATCGTGTTTCGATGAGCCTTGCAGAGCGATCTGCACGCGACGGCCGGAAAGGCCGGCCGCCGCCTCAGTGACCACGCTCGAGGAGGAGGTCGACCGATCATGGGAAAACGCGCCGGAGGCAGACTTTCGGGACCGAAATGCATCGCCATTGTCGGTCCCTTCGCAAGCGGCAAGACAACCCTTCTTGAAGCGATCCTGGCGCGCACCGGCGCCATCGCGCGGCAGAATCCCGTTTCGTCCGGGAGCACCGTCGGCGACCATTCGCCCGAAGCCCGCAACCATGCGATGAGCGTCGAGGCGACGGTCGCCACCACCGAATTCATGGGCGACAGCCTGACCTTCGTCGACTGCCCCGGCTCCGTCGAGTTCGCCTTCGAGGCCGAGCCCGTGCTCGCCGCCTGCGACCTCGCCGTGGTCGTCGCCGAGGCCGACGAGAAGAAGATCCCGGCCCTGCAATTGATCATGCGCCGGCTCGACGAGCTCGGCGTCCCGCGCATCCTGTTCCTGAACAAGATCGACAAGACGGCCATTCCCGTCCGCGACGCGCTGAAGATGCTGCAGCCGGCGAGTGCGACCCCGCTCCTGCTGCGCCAGATCCCGCTGCGCAAGGACGGCATCGTCATCGGCTCGATCGACCTGGCGCTGGAACGCGCCTACGTCTACCGCGAATACGCCGAGAGCGAGGTGACCGAGATCCCCGGCGACGAGAAGGCGCGCGAGATCGAGGCGCGGTTCTCGATGCTCGAAACCCTCGCCGACCATGACGACCTGCTGATGGAGCAACTGCTCGAGGAGATCGAGCCGCCGCTCGACGAGGTGTTCGACGACCTCGCCGCGGATTTGCGCGCCGGCCTCGTCACGCCGGTGATGATCGGCACGGCGGAGAAGGCCAACGGCGTCGTGCGGCTGCTCAAGGCGATCCGCCATGACGCGCCCGACGTCACCGCGACCCGCGCGCGCCTCGGGCTCGCCGACGGCACGGCGGCGGTCGCCCAGGTGATGAAGACGATCCACACGCCGCACGGCGGCAAGCTCTCCGTCGCCCGCATCCTCTCGGGCCAGATCGCCGACGGCGCCGAACTGTGGCTCTCCGACGCGACGTCCGAGAAGGTTTCCGGCCTCTACCGCCTGCTCGGCAGGGAGCAGACGAAGATCCCCTCGGCGAAGACCGGCGACACGGTGGCGCTGGGCAAGCTCGACACGGTGAAGACCGGCGACACGCTGACCTCCGCCAAGGGCGGCATGCCGGCGCTCGCCGCGTTCGACAAGCCGCAGCCGGTCTTCTCCGTCGCGCTCAGGCCGAAGGAGCGCAAGGACGAGGTCAAGCTTTCGGCCGCCATGCAGCGCATGGGCGAGGAAGACCCTTCGCTGTCCTTCCGCCACGACCAGGAATCGGCCGAGACGGTCCTTTCCGGCCAGGGCGAGATGCACCTGCGCGTCATCGTCGAGCGGCTCGAGGGCCGCAACCAGATCCCGATCGAGAGCCACGCCCCGGCGATCCCCTACCGCGAGACGATCCGCAAGGCGGTGTCGCAGCGCGGCCGCCACAAGAAGCAGTCGGGCGGCCACGGCCAGTTCGGCGACGTGCTCATCGACATCAAGCCGCTGCCGCGCGGCTCCGGCTTCGAATTCACCGACACCATCACCGGCGGCGTGGTGCCCAAGCAGTACATCCCCTCGGTGGAGGCGGGCGCCCGCGACTATCTGAAGAGCGGGCCGCTCGGCTTCCCCGTCGTCGATGTCGCGGTCAACCTGGCCGACGGCTCCTACCATACCGTCGATTCCTCCGACATGGCGTTCCAGCTGGCGGCCAAGCTGGCCATGAAGGAAGGCATGGCGGCCTGTTCGCCGGTCCTGCTCGAGCCGATCATGAAGGTGCAGATATTCACCCCGTCGGACGCCACGGCGAAGATCACCGGCCTGGTGCCGCAGCGGCGCGGGCAGATCCTCGGCTACGACGCCCGTCCGGGCTGGCAGGGCTGGGACGTCGTCGAGGCGACGATGCCGCAGGCCGAGATCGGCGATCTGATCGTCGAGCTGCGCTCGGCGACGGCGGGCGTGGCCACCTACGTGGCGACCTTCGACCACATGGCGGACCTGACGGGCCGCATCGCCGACGAGGTGCTCAACGCCCACGGAAAGGCGGCATGAGGTAACATTTCCGCGACCGTGAAACATTGGCGTCCCGGCGAACGTAAAACCGGGTAGAGATGCCGCAGGAGGATGCCTTGCGGCGCCGATGTCACCGACCGGAGGAACGACCATGGTGAACATTCGTCACCGCAGATCGTGGGAGATCGCCGAAGCACTGGCCACGCCGGAGGAAGCCTTCCTCAACCGGCGGGCGCTGCTCGCCGCCATGGGCATCGGCACGCTCGCGGCTGCCGGATCCCCGCTTCGCGCACGCGCCGCCGAGGGCGATCCGACCGCCGACCTCTATCCGGCGAAGAAGAACGAGGCCTACAGCGTCGAAAACGGCGTCACGCCCGAAGAGATCAACGCCAACTACAACAATTTCTACGAGTACGGCACCTACAAGGAAATCGCCGCGTCGGCGCAATCCCTGGTCGTCAGGCCGTGGCCGATCGAGATCGGCGGGCTGGTGGAAAAGCCGATGACGATCGAGTTCGACGACCTGGTGCGCCGCTTTCCGATCGAGACCAGGCTCTACCGCCATCGCTGCGTCGAGGCATGGTCGATGACGATCCCCTGGGCCGGGTTTCCGCTGTCCAGCCTCGTCGCCTTCGCCCGGCCTCTGTCGGGCGCGAAGTTCGTCCGTTTCGAGACCTTCCTCGATCCGGCCATGGCGCCCGGCCAGAACAGCTTCCTCTACCCGTGGCCCTATGTCGAAGGCGTGACCATGGCCGAGGCGGCGAACGATCTCGCCTTCCTGGTGACCGGCGCCTACGACAAGCCGCTGCTCAAGCAGTTCGGCGCGCCGATCAGGCTCGCCCTGCCGTGGAAGTACGGGTTCAAGTCGATCAAGTCGATCCGCAAGATCGAGTTCGTCGAGGAGCGCCCTGTCGGGCTGTGGGAAGCGATCCAGCCCTCGGAATACGGCTTCTGGGCCAACGTCAATCCGGAGGTTCCGCATCCGCGCTGGAGCCAGGCGCGCGAGCGCGTGCTCCATACAGGCGAGACGATCCCGACGCGGCTGTTCAACGGCTACGGCGAGCAGGTCGCGAAACTTTACGAGGGGCTGGATCCGTCCAACCTCTACATGTGATGCCGTCCGTCCACCCCGACGGGGTGGACGCGGCGGATGCCAGAGCAGGACCCCGGTTGCAATGCCCCCACCGCACCGGGGTCCCCGCCGCGTCCGGTGGCGAACATAGGGCGTTCTGCCGCAGTGCAAAAGGCTTTCGCAGTCGTTTGCACGAAAATCGTCTATTGCCGCAGAACGAATGCGTTCGACGACGCATCGACTGTCCCGCGTTTTCGGCTGGTGAAAACAAAAAAGCCGGATCGAGATGATCCGGCCAAGTTTGGTTGGAAGTGCCAGTTAAGGCTGAACCTCCAGAGGGGAACACTCGCCGGGCGCCAATGGGAGGAGGAATGCGCCCAGGAGATGAGCGATATATGTGCGCCATTTGCCCAACAAACAAGCACGGTCTTTGCAAGGCACCCATGCAAAAAAATGCATCCTGTGGCACAAAATTCGTGCAGGGTCAGTAGGACCAGCTACGCGCCTTGGCGATGACGAAATCGCGGAAAACCTGCAGTTTCGCCTGATTCTTCATCGTGTCCGCGTAGCAGAAATAGGTGTCGAAGGACGGGACTTCGGTTTCCGGCAGGAGCTGCACCAGCGGCGAATCCTTCTCGATGATGTAGTCGGGCAGCATGGCGATGCCGGCGCCGCGCTGCACGGCGCGCTTGATCGACAGGATGTCGTTGATCTGCAGCGTCGCCACCCGCTTGCCGCCGTCGAAGTCGCCGACCGTCTCCAGCCAGTTCAGCTCCGACAGATGCGGCGGCACGGGTTCGCCGAAGGTGACGATGCGGTGGTTCTTGAGGTCGCCGATCGTCGCCGGCTTGCCGTACTTGTTGACGTAGGACGGCGAGGCGAACAGGTGGAAATGCACGGTGAACAGGCGGCGCTGGATCAGGTCCGGCTGCTGCGGCTGGCGCAGGCGAATCGCGCAGTCGGCCTGGCGCATGACCAGGTCGAGCTCCTCGTTGGCGAGGATCAGCTGCAACTGGATGTCGGGATAGAGGTCGAGGAACTCCTGGAGGCGCTCCGTCAGCCAGCCGGCGCCGAGGCCCACCGTCGTGGTGACGCGCAGAACGCCCGACGGGCGGTCCTTGGTCTCGGTCAGCTGGGTGCGGATGTTCTCCAGCTTCATCAGCACGTCGTGCGCCGTGCGGAACAGCATCTCGCCCTGTTCGGTGAGCACCAGCCCGCGCGCGTGGCGGTGGAACAGCGGCACGCCGACGTCCTGCTCGAGCGCGCTCACCTGACGCGAGATAGCCGACTGCGACAGCCTCAGCGTCTCGGCCGCATGCGTGAACGAGCCAGCCTCCGCCGCGGCGTGAAACACGCGCAACTTGTCCCAATCCAACGCCATTTGTTCCCCTCGTTCTGACGGGGCGCCTGTTGGCGTCCCCGGGCGTCTGGTTATCCTATTCGGCGGCCTCCCGGTGCGCTTCCACGCCGGCCAGGTATTTTTCCGCCTCCAGCGCCGCCATGCAGCCCATTCCTGCGGCGGTCACGGCCTGTCGATAGATGTCGTCGGTGACGTCGCCGGCGGCGAAAACGCCCGGCACGTCGGTCCGCGTCGAGTCGGGGGCCGTCCAGAGGTACCCGTTCGGCTTCTGCCTGAGCTTGCCGGCGAACAGTTCCACGGCCGGCGCATGGCCGATGGCGACGAAGACGCCATCGCCGGAGATCTCGCTGATCTCGCCCGTGCGCACGCTGCGCAGCCTGACGCCGGTAACCGACGGCGGCAGCGGCATCTTGCCGGGGACGCCGACGATCTCGTCGACGACCGAATCCCAGACGACGGTGACGTTCGGCTTGGCGAACAGCCGCTCCTGGAGGATGCGCTCGGAGCGGAACTCGCCGCGCCGGTGGACGATGGTGACGTGCCGGGCGAGGTTCGACAGGTAGAGCGCCTCCTCGACCGCCGAATTGCCGCCGCCGATCACGACCACGTCCTTGCCGCGGTAGAAGAAGCCGTCGCAGGTGGCGCAGGCCGAGACGCCGAAGCCCATGTAGGCCTGCTCGCTGGGGATGCCGAGCCACTTCGCCTGCGCGCCGGTGGCCACGATCAGCGCGTCGCAGGTGTAGAGGGCGCCCGAATCGGTCGTGACGCGGAACGGCCTGACGTCGACGTCAACCTTCGTCACCAGGTCGTTGACGATCTCGGTGCCGACATGCTCGGCCTGCTTCAACATCTCGCCCATCAGCCAGGGGCCCTGGATCGGGTCGGCGAAGCCGGGGTAGTTCTCGACATCGGTGGTGATGGTCAACTGGCCGCCCTGCTGCAGGCCGGCAATCAGCACCGGCTTCAGCATGGCACGGGCTGAATAGATCGCGGCTGTGTAGCCGGCCGGACCGGAGCCGATGATGAGGACGGGCGCGTGCTTGCCGGTCATGGCGATCTGTCTTCCCGAAACGGGGCGCAACCAACGGCGCCCAGGCTGCGTCTGTTCGTTCGCCTAATCTAGGTGCTGCGCATGGGGTTTCGCAAGGCGAGCGCGCCGTCGTCCCCCGATTGCTTCCGACGCGACGCAGCCGCCCTTTGCGCCGCGCGCGCCGTTCTGGCATAGCGGCGGCGGGCGCTCTAGTTTCGCCGCAGCGGCCCGCCCAAGCGCGATTCGAACCGGAAGCCTCGCCAATGCCGATCAAGGCAGACCTCGACGCCATCGACTGGAAGATCCTGCGCGAGCTGCAGGACGACGGCCGCATCACCAACGTCGAATTGTCGCGCCGCGTCGGCATCTCGGCGCCGCCCTGCCTGCGCCGCGTCAAGCGGCTGGAGGAGACGGGCGTGATCCGCCGCTACCGCGCCCACCTCAACGCGCCGGCGCTCGGTTTCGACGTCGTCGCCTTCTGCCTGGTCGGGCTGAAGCACCAGTCCGAGGCCGAGCTGAAAGCCTTCGCCGAGAGCACCCGGCTGTGGCCGATCGTGCGCGCGGCCTGGATGGTTTCGGGCGATTCCGACTTCCTCCTGCACTGCGTGGCGAGCGACCTCGGCACATTCCAGTCCTTCGTTCTCGAGGACCTGACCTCGACGCCCAACGTCGACACGGTGCGCACCGCGCTCACCATCCGCCAGGTCAAGGACGAGGGGCCCGTCGCCATCGGCGAGGGCTGAGGATCGACCGGCCGGCGAACGGCGCCGGCCTGGCTTGTCCGCGGACGGCGCTAGCCAAACCGACCGGCGACCGGATCGCGTGAACCGGGTTTCTTCGAAATGCAGCGGGCCATGATGGCTTGCCGACGCCGGCCGGATTGGCTGCGCGGCTTTGCCACACGGCCGCGCGAGCGGCTGCGCCGCGCCCTCCGGGGCCATGCTCGAGCACGGCGCAGGTCGCTCCCTCCGGGACCGTTGACGCGTATCAATGCCCGTGCGACCGGCCTTCTACAGTCTCCCGGGGTTCCCTGACCACGGGAGGAACCCATGTCCGTATTCGGCCTGTCGCAGCGGCTTCTACGTTTGGTGGCCGCGAGTATCGCCTTGACTGCGTTTGTTCCCGTCGCGTCAGCACAGGAGCTTTCACCCGGCGCGGGCTTCATGACCCGTTTCTCCGGCACGGTCGAACGGACCACGGGCGGCGGCACGGAGACTGTGATCAATGCGGACGGTGTCAGCGGTACCGCCATCGATCTCACCCGTCCCGGCCGCGCGCCCGACGGCACCGCCTGGCGCACGCCGCCCGCACCCTTCAACGTCACCGCGGGTCAGGTCGGCCAGGTCTTCGGCGTCGCCCTCGACGACGCGCCGCAACCCAACGTCTACCTCACCGCGACGTCGGCCTTCGGCCTGCACCGCAACGCCGACAATTCCGGCTGGATGGATGCCATGTGGGGCCAGGGCGGCGGCCCGGGCACGGTCTACCGGCTCGATGCGGCGAACGGCTACCGGCCCGAAATCTTCGCCCAGGTGACGCTCGACGGCCGCGCCAACAGCGGTGCGGCGCTCGGCAACATCGCCTATGACCGCTGGAACCGGCAGTTCTACGTCTCCGACATGGAGACCGGCATGATCCACCGCCTGGCGCTGGCCGACGGCTACGACGCCGGCCACTTCGACCACGGCGTCGATGGCCGCGCCGGTTTCGTCGACGCGGCGAGCGGCGTGCAGATGTCGCTGCCGGCGGTCGCGTTCGACCCGGCAACGACCGCGCATGTCGCCGACTGCGCCAGCGGCGACTTCTCGCGCGATCCGGCCTGCTGGAACGTCGCCGACTTCCGCCGCCGGGTCTGGGGCCTCGCGGTCCGCCGCGACGCGGGCAACGGTTCCGTCAGGCTCTACTACGCGGTGTGGGGCAGCCAGGGCTTCGGCAACGCCGACCATGCGGCGGCGGGCGACGACGCACGCAACTCGGTCTGGTCGATCGGCATCGACGGCGAAGGCCGCTTCGATGCGGCGAGCGTGCGCCGCGAGTTCTTCCTCCCCGATTTCTTCCGCTCGGCCGAGGCGATCGCCCGCGCCGGCGCCAGCCATCCGGTGGCCGATCTCGCCTTCCCCGCCTATGGCGACCAGGCGGTCATGCTGGTGTCCGAGCGCGGCGGCCTGCGCAACCGCGGGCTGAACGCGGAGTCGTCCTTCGCCTTCGCCGAAGAGTCGCGCGTGCTCCGCTACGAACTCGCGGCCGACGGGACCTGGCGGCCTGCCGGCCGCGTCGACGTCGCCTTCCAGGACCGCAGGGCCGACGGCCCGCCCTACATCAGGGCGGGCGCCGCCGGCGGCGCCGCCTTCGGCATGGGCTACGACGGCGACTGGACGATCGACCGGACGCGCCCCGACGCCTTCGTCTGGATGACCGGCGACAGCCTCTGCGCGCCCCAGGGCGCCTGCACGGACGGCAGCACGACGCGGATCGACGGCCTCCAGGGCAATGCCGCGGACCTCGTCTCCGAGGTCGAGCCGGCAGCGGCCTTCCAGCCCTATCCGACGCCCGGCCCGGCGACGCCGGCCATGGCGCCGCGCGCGGCCTACATGATCGACGCCGACCTCGCCGCGACCGACGCGGACAACGCCACCGAAGTGGGCGACATCGCCATCTACCAGTCGGTTCCTTCCGTGGCCGGCGTGCCCGACGAGGGTCCGTGGTACGGACCGTGGCCGGGCGCCTGGCCGTGGCCGCTTCCGCTGCCCGGCGGCGAGACGCCGCCGCCTCCCGGCGACGGCATCCCCGAACTGCAGATCGTCAAGACGACGCCACCGGTCTGCGACTGGGGCGCGGAATGCGACTTCCTGGTGACCATCACCAACAACGGGCCGGGCGTCTATGACGGCCCGCTGATGGTCGCCGACTTCATCGAGGAGGGCATCTATGCCGGCGCCTCGCCGGGCTGGACCTGCGCGGCGGAGGGCGTGTCTGCGCCGGTCACCTGCCATCACGACCCGGTCGTGCTCGCTTCCGGCGAATCGACCTTCCTGGTCCTGACGTTCCAGATGTTCCACGCGTTCCCCGGCCCGCCGGCCTGGAACGTCGAGCACGACAATTGCGCCTTCATCGTCTGGCCGAACTCGCTCGACGGCGAGATGCATGTGCAGACCGTGCAGGCCGAGCTCAAGCTGCTGGGCTACTATGCCGGCCCGGTGACCGGCTTCGTCGACCCGGCGACCCAGGCAGCGATCGACGCCTACCGCGCCGACCACGGCCTGCCGGCCGACGGCATCGACGCGGCGCTCGACGCCGCACTGTTCCCCGGCTCGCAGGCCATGACCGGCGATGCCGACTCCGAGAACGACATCTCCTGCGCGATCTACATCCTGCCCGGCTCGGACGGCATGGAACCGCCGCCGCCGGCCACGGCATTCGATCTCGCCGTCGACAAGACGCTCGTCGGCGCCGTCGCGTGCACGCCGAGCGCACCGTGCCATTTCGATGTCACCATCAGCAACGTCGGCGGCGAGCCCTATAACGGGCCGATCGTCTTCGCCGACGCGGCGGGCAACGCGTCGGTGGGCTCCTTCCCGGCGGCTTCGATCATGCCGGCATCGCCGGGCATGACGTGCACGCCGGGCGGCGGCGGCCAGGTCTGTTCGCAGACCGGCCTGCCGGCACTCAACCTCGCCCCCGGCGCGTCCGTCACCTATCATTTGGTCGTCGACGTTCCCGGCACGGTCGTGCCCGGCACGGACTTCAGCAACTGCAGCTTGATCTACTGGGGCGAGATGGGGCATCCCGGCGACGCGGTTCCCGGCAACGACGTCGACTGCGCCGTGGTCCCGCTCCTGCCCACGGCGGCGCCCGCCGCGGCCGACCTGCAGATCGAGAAGGCGGCGGCGACGCCGAATTGCACGGCCGGCGCCATGTGCACGTTCATGGTGGCGGTACGCAATGTCGGCACGGTCGACTTCGACGGCACGCTCGCCTTCAGCGACCTCGCCGGCATCATGGGCATGGGGCCACTGACGGAGGTCGTCCATCCCGCCGGTCCCGGCTTCGGCTGCGACCCCGGCATGCCCGGCACCGGCTCGCTGTGCGGCTCGGATGCCGAAGTCCATCTGGCGCCGGGCTCGGTCACGGGCATTCCCGTGAACGTGTTCGTCCCGGGCGTCGTGCCGCCCGGCACCGACCTGCGCAACTGCGTCAGCATCGCCTGGGACCACATGGAGTTCCCCGGCGGCCGTGACTTCAACGCGGCAAACGACGAGAACGCCTGCGTCACGGTTCCGATCGTCATGGTGGCGGACCTGATCGGTCTCGACCTCGCCGTCACCAAGACGGGGCCGGGCACCTGCATGCAGGGCGTGCCCTGCCACTACACGATCGACGTCACCAACAACGGGCCGGCGGCTTACGACGGCAAGCTCTGGGTGCTCGACCAATGGGACGTCGGACCGATCAACAGCCTGGCGACCACGCCGGCGACGTGGCAGTGCGAGACGGGCAACATCCGCGGCATCGATTGCCAGCACGAGACGTTGACGCTGGCGCCGGGCGAGAGCTCGACGCTCCAGGTCGTCTGGCCGGTGCCTGCCGACCAGCCGCTCGGGCCGATCCAGAACTGCGCAACGATCCGGCATCCGCATTCCGCCGACGGCATGGAGCGCATCTCCGACGTGCAGTACGGCCTGCGCTTCGCCGGCTATGCGGATGTACCGGTGAACGGCATCGCCGACGACGCGACGCTCGCCGCGGTGGAGGCCTATCGCGCCGCGAACGGCCTCGCCCCCGGCACGGCGATCGACGAGGCGCTGGTGCAGTCGCTATTCCCCGGCGACGCCGGAACAGCGGGCGACACCAACGGCGGCAACGACACCGCCTGCATCACCACCGAGATCGTCGGCTCCGGCCCGGTGCACTGGGCGGACCTGGCGCCCTCCGGCGGCACCGAGTGCGTCCGCGGCTCGACCTGCACGCTCGACGTGCGCATCGACAACCGCGGCGACCTGCAGTTCGACGGCGCCGCCGGCCTGCGCGGCAGGCTCGACCCGGCCGTGACCGTCCAGTCGGTGACCGGCGCCACGCCGGGCCTGATGTGCGGCGTCGCCGGCCCCGGCGCCTACGAGTGCCTCGGCTCGGCCCTGTCGATCAAGCCGGGCGACGCGGCGCGGCTGACCGTGCTGATCGCCATCCCCGCCGACTTCGGCCCCGACAGGATCCTGCATACGAAGGACATGGTGTGGCCGGATCCCGCGGTGAAGGACCGTATGCCGGACAACGACCGCCACGTGTCGACGATCACCATCGTCGACCCGGAAGAGGTCGCGCAGGCGGCAGACCTGGCGCTCGCCAAACTGGCGAACCAGGGCCGCTGCACGGCCGGCGAACCCTGCCGGTTCTCGGTGACCGTCACCAACAAGGGCCCGGGCGCCTGGTCCGGCGCGCTGTCGATCGCCGACACGATCACCCCGGCGACGACACGGCTGACCGGCTCGAGCCCGTCGGAGTGGGCGTGCAAGGGCAGCGGCGGCTCCTTCGCCTGCCGCCTGACGGAGACGACGCTCGCGCCGGGCGCCAGCCGCGCGCTGTCGCTCACCTTCACCACGTCGCGGACGGCCAAGGGGACGCTGAAGAACTGTGCACGCCTCGACTGGGCCGGCCCGACCGTCATCGAGGCGGTGCAGCTGGCGCTGAACAACGCGGGCTACCCGGCGGGCAAGCCCGACGGCATCGCCGGCTCGCGGACCAACGCCGCGATCGCGGCCTACCGCAAGGCGAACGGCCTCGGCGGCAGCGGCATCGACAACGCGCTGCTGCAGAGCCTCGGCCTCGAGGGCATCGGCGATGCGGTCGCCGCCAACGACCAGGCCTGCGTCGAGGTGGCGCTCGTCGCGCCGCAGGAAGAGCCGGCGACAGGGACGCAAGGCTCGGACACGCAAGGCTCCGGCACCCAGGGCTCGGGCACGCAGGGGTCGGGCACTCAGGGGTCCGGGCAGTCGGGCAGCGGGACGACCGTCGAGGAGCCCCGCGAGACCGCCGGCCCGGTGTGCCCGCAGGGCTGGCAGCAGGTCGGACCCGCGCAGGCGGCGCTGTTCGCCGCCCAGGGCCGCCGCGTCCAGCCGGTCACCAAGGCCGGCAAGACGATCCTGTGCGTGGCGCCGCAGCGGGCGAAGCCGACGCAGCAGGAAGAGACGGCCCCGGTCTGTCCGCGCGGCTTCAAGCAGGTGACGCGCATCGAGGCGAAGAACCTGGTCGCGCGCGGCTTCGAGATCCGCCAGGTCGGTACCGGCAACAAGAGCATCCTCTGCGCCCGCAAGCGCGGCTGACGACGGATCGACGACACGAGAACCAGTCCGGCCGGGGCAAGGCGATCATCGCCGCACCCCGGCCGGTGTCTATTCGGGCAGGCCTTCGCGGCGGCCGGCACGCGCCGGGACGGACGGGCGCAAAACGGCTTCAGCCGATCGACGCGACGCCCCCCAGGACCCCGCCGAATCCTGTGGCGTCGGCACGGGAATTCTGCTCAATGCTGCCGCCGCCGGCCGTCGGGCCTCGATCCGAGATTCGCCCGCCGTGGCGGCGCCCGCGCAGACAATTCACGCTATTGCAGGCTTCCGATGGTCGCGTTGCGGCACGAGCTCCCCGGTCACGACCTCCTGTCGGCGCGGCGCAGGATCGGCGCCGTCTTTGCGCTGCAGGCCTTCGCCCTGTCGATGATGCACATGCGCATCCCCGATCTGCAGCTTCGCGCCGGCCTGCAGGAGTCCGAACTCGGCCTGGTGCTGGTGGCGGCGCCGATCGGCGCCAGCCTGGTCTTCGTCATGGCCTCGCCGCTGATCGAGTATTTCGGCACGCGGCTCCTGTTCCTCGTCTCGCTGCCGCTGCTGTCGCTGAGCGCGGCGCTGCTCACCGTCTCCACCAGCATGCCGGTCATGTTCGCCATGCTCTTCGTCAGCGGCGTCATGTCGGCGGCGGGCAGCGTGGCGATGAGCATCGAGACCGACCGCATCGAGGCGGGTACCGGGGCGCGCATCATGAACCGCTGCCACGGCATGTGGAGCGTCGGCTATTTCCTGTCGTCGCTGCTCGCCGGCGCCATCCGCAGCGCCGGCGTCGATCCGGCCGTGCACCTGTGGGCGGTCGTTCCGCTCGTGCTCGTCGCCGTCCTGGCGGTCGCCGGGCCGATGGCGCAGTTTCCGCCGCGCGCCTTCGCCGGGCCGGCGCGGCGCTCGGGCTTCGCCTCGCCGACGCCCGCAGTGCTGGTCATCGTCGCCTTCGGGCTCGGGGTGTGCCTGCTCGAGAACACCTCGCTGGTCTGGGCGACCATTCTCGTCCGCGATACGTTCGACGTCGCGCCGATGGTCGAATCCTCGGCGCTTCCCGCCCTGATCATGGCGATGGCGCTGGGCAGGCTGTTTTCCGACCGCTTCATCGACATCCACGGGCCGCGGCGGGTCGGCGGCGTCACGGCGGCGCTGGCGCTTGCCGGCCTGTCGATCGTCGTTCTCGCGCCGAACGCCTGGCTCGTGCTCTTCGGCTTCGCGGTGGCCGGGCTGGGCAGCGGCGTCGCCTTCCCGCTGATGATGTCGGTGGCGGCACGGCTCGGCGACCGCCCCGCCTCGCAGAACGTCGCCGCCGTCACGCTGCTGGTCCAGATCGCGCTGCTCGGCATGCCGATCGCCGTCGGCGCCATCGCCGAGGCGTGGGGCGTGCGCGCCGCCTTCGCCTGCCTGATCCCGCTGATCGCGCTGGGGCTGCTGATGTCGCGAAAGCTCCGCTGAGCGACCGTCAGCGGCGGCCGAGCATGGCGACGTCGCGGGCGAGCGCGGCGTAGTCCGCCTCGCCCGCCAGCCGGCGCACGGAGAAGCCAGGCGCCGCCGCCGGCGGCTCGGCGTCGCCGACGAGCCAGCCGCGGTGCAGCCCCGCGCGGCGGCCGGCTTCCAGGTCGCGGGCGCGGTCGCCGACGATGATCGAATGGGTCAGGTCGAGCTTCAACAGCCGCGTGGCGCGCAGCACCATGCCGGGATTGGGCTTGCGCATCGCATGGTTCAAGGCGCCGTAGGGCGCCGGCGCGCCGTCGAGATAGGCGCAGGCGACGACGAGGTCGATGCGGCAGCCGCGCTGTGCGAGCAGTTCGACGAGCCGGCCGCTGGTCGCGGCGAAATCCTGCCAGTCGAGCAGGCCGCGCGCGATCCCAGACTGGTTGGTGATGACGACGATCGGCACGTCGGCATCGGTCGCGGCGCGCACCACCGGCACCATCGCCTCGATGAGCACGATGTCCTCGGGCAGCCGCGGGTATCCGGTGTCGACGTTGAGCGTGCCGTCGCGGTCGAGGAACAGCGCTGGCCGCCCGGCGAAGCGTTCGGGCCGCTCGGCGCGCAGTTCGACCCACAGGCCCGGCTCGGCGAGCGGCAGGCCGGCGGGCGCCGCTTCAGCCATGGCTCAGCCGCGCCTCCACCACTTCGCAAAGATAGTGGTAGAGGGCGAGATGTCCCTGCTGGATGATCGGCGTCTCCTTCGACGGCACGGCGAGCAGCACGTCGGACAGCGGGGCCAGCAGGCCGCCCGTATCGCCGGTGAGCGAGATGACGGTCATGCCCATCGCCCGCGCCTGCTCGGCGGCGAGCACGACGTTTCGCGAGTTGCCGCTGGTCGAGATGGCGAGCAGCACGGCGCCCTCCCCGCCATGGGCCTCGACCTGGCGCGAATAGACCGTCTCGAAGCCGTAGTCGTTGCCCCAGGCCGTCATCACGCCGGCATTGGTCGGCAGCGCGATGACGTTGTAGGCCTTGCGTTCCCTGAGGAAGCGGCCGACGAGCTCGCCGGCGATGTGGATGGCGTCGGCGGCCGAGCCGCCATTGCCGCAGACCAGCAGCGGCCGCCCGGCGGCGAGCGCCGTCACGATGGCGTCGGCGGCGCGCTCCATCTCGGCGGTGAGGTCGCGCCGGACGATCGCCGCGATCGCCTCGGCCGAGCGCGTCAGGTATTCGTTCAGCGTCTGCATGGATCCTCAGCTCCGCGTGGCGGCCGGCGCGGCCATCCGCGCGATGGTGTTGGTCGTGCTCTTGCCGGGCACGAGTTCGGCAAGGACCACGCGGCCCCCGGAATTCAGGACGATGTCGGCGCCAACCACCGTCTCGACCGTGTAGTCGGATCCCTTGACGAGCACGTCCGGCTTCAGCCGCTCGATGAGGGCAAGCGGGGTGTCCTCGTCGAAGACAACGACGAGGTCGACGGCGGCCAGCGCCGAAAGAACCACCGCGCGGTCGCGCTCGCCGTTGACCGGACGCTCGGCGCCCTTCAGGCGGCGCACCGAGGCATCGCTGTTCAGGCCGAGGATCAGCCGGTCGGCGGTCGCCCGCGCCTGCTGGATCAGCGAGACGTGGCCGGCGTGCAGGATGTCGAAGCAGCCATTGGTGAAGGCGATGCTGAGGCCCTGCCGGCGCCAGGCGGCGGCGACCTGCTCGGCGGTCGAAAGGTCGACGACCGAGCGCAGCGAATGCTGGGTGGCGTCGTCGCGGAACAGCGCGGTGACCAGTTCGTCGGGCGAAAGCCGCGCCGTGCCGTGCTTGCCGACGACGACGCCTGCCGCTGCATTGGCGACCACCGCGGCGTCAAAGCGGTCGAGGCCGGCGCCGAGCGCCAGCGCGAAGGCGGCGACGACGGTGTCGCCGGCGCCCGACACGTCGAACACCTCGCGCGCCTGGGTGGGGATGTGGCGCGCCTCGTCGGCGGCGACCACGCTCATGCCCTTCTCGCTGCGCGTGGCCAGGAGGTAGGCGAAGCCGTGCCGCCCGATCAGCTCGCGCGCCGCGTCGACGATCTCGCCGTCCTCCGCGACCGCGCGGCCGACCGCCTCGCCGAGTTCCTTGCGGTTGGGCGTGACCACCGTGGCGCCGGCGTAGCGCGAGAAGTCGCGGCCCTTCGGATCGACGATCACGGGCTTTCCGGCGGCGCGTGCCAGCGCGATCATCTCTGCCTCGGCGCCGTCGAGCAGCATGCCCTTGCCGTAGTCGGAGAGCACGACGATGTCGGCCTCCGCGAGCGCGGTGCGGTAGGCCGCCATCACGGCGTCGCGCTCGTCGCCCGCGAGCGGCCGGATTTCCTCCTGGTCGAAGCGCAGCACCTGCTGGTTGAGCGCGCTGAAGCGCGACTTCGCCGATGTCGTGCGGCCCGGAGACCGGAAGATGCCGGCGGTGTCGACGCCTTCGCCGGAGAGCATCGCCAGGATCGTCTGTCCCGCGGGATCGTCGCCGACCGCCGCGACGGGCCGCGCGGTGCCGCCCAGCGCCACGATGTTGGCGACGACGTTGCCGGCGCCGCCGAGCGCCAGGCTCTCGCCGCGGCCGTGGAGCACCGGTACCGGCGCTTCCGGCGAAATGCGCTCGATGACGCCGCGGACGAAGCGGTCGAGGATGAAGTCGCCGACGACGGCGACCTTCACCTTGCGGAATCCGTCGATGGCGGAAAGCAGCACGGCCTGGCGGCCGCGGCCGGCCGGATCACGATCTGCGGGGGTCGTCGGCGCGTTCATGCGTCTGGCGATATACCGCAAAACGGAGCGGCGCAACCGCGCGCCGGCGTCCCCCGCCGTTTGTCGACACGGGCCGCCGCCTCGCCTATAAGCGGCCGCGAAGCAGCGCGGCGAAGGAGTCCGTCATGATCGTCGTCACCGGCGGGGCCGGCATGATCGGCAGCAACATCGTCGCCGCCCTGAACGCCGCCGGCCACGACGACATCCTCGTCGTCGACGACCTGACCGACGGAACCAAGTTCCGCAACCTCGCCGACCTGTCGGTCACCGACTACCAGGACAAGGACGAGTTCCTCGCCAATGTCGAGCGCGGCGCGCTCGGCCGCATCGACGCCGTCTTCCACCAGGGCGCCTGCTCGACGACGACGGAGTGGAACGGCAAGTTCATGATGGAGGTGAACTTCACCTATTCGAAGACGCTGCTCGGCTTCTGCTTCGAGCGGCGGGTGCCGTTCCTCTATGCCTCGTCGGCAGCGGTCTACGGCGGCAGTTCGGAGTTTCGCGAGGAACCGGCGCTGGAGCGCCCGCTCAATGTCTACGGCTGGTCGAAGAAGCTCTTCGACGACTATGTCCGCGCCAAGGTGCTGCCGCTGGCGCAGTCGCCGGTCGTCGGCCTGCGCTACTTCAACGTCTACGGGCCGCGCGAACAGCACAAGGGCCGCATGGCCTCGGTCGCCTTCCACCTCTACAACCAGATCGGACGCGGCGAGGACCCGAAGCTGTTCGGCGCCCATGACGGCTTCGGCCCCGGCGAGCAGAGCCGCGACTTCATCCATGTCGGCGACGTCGCCGACGTCAATCTCTGGCTCTGGCAGCGCGGCGCGAGCGGCATCTTCAACTGCGGCACCGGCCGCGCCCAGCCGTTCAGGACCGTCGCCGAGACCGTGATCGCCACGCTCGGCAAGGGCCGCATCGAATATGTCGACTTCCCCGAGGAGCTGAAGGGCCGCTACCAGAGCTTCACCCAGGCCGACATGTCGCGGTTGCGCGCCGCGGGCTACAATGGCGCCTTCCGCGACGTCGAGACCGGGACGAGGGACTATGTCGAATGGCTGACGGCCCATCCATCCTCGTGATCGGCCCGCGCTGGGTCGGCGACATGGTGATGGCGCAGACCCTGTTCTCGGCCCTGAGGCAGTTGCACCCCGACGCGGCGATCGACGTGATGGCGCCCGCCTGGGCTGGACCGCTGCTGGCGCGCATGCCGGAGGTGCGCGCCTGGATCGACGCGCCGTTTGCCAGGACGAAGATCGAACTCGGCCTGCGCCGCCGCATCGGCCGGAGCCTTGCCGGGCGCTACGGCCGAGCGATCGTCATGCAGGGCAACTGGAAGGCGGCGCTGGTGCCGTGGTTCGCCGGCATCCGCCGACGCTCGGGCTATCGCGGCGAGATGCGCTTCGGCCTCGTCAACGACATGGCGACGCTGCCGCCGGAGCTGAAGCGCAGGACGGCGGAGGCCTTCTTCGGGCTCGCCGGCGGCGGGGAATTCCGCGTGCCGCGGCTGACCGTGGACACGGCCAACCAGGCGACGCTGCTCGCCGCCAACGGCCTCGCCAAAGGCGGCTTCGCCGCCTTCATGCCGGGTGCCGAGTTCGGTCCGGCCAAGCGCTGGCCGGAGGAGAAGTATGGGGCCCTCGCCCGTAGCCTGATTGCGGACGGCCTGCCGGTCGCACTGCTCGGCTCGGCCAACGACCGCGCCGTGACCGCCGAGATCGCGCGCCTCGCGCCGGGCGCGATCGATCTCGCCGGACGGACGCGGCTGGAGGACGCCATCGACCTGCTCGCCGCGGCGCAGGTCGCCGTCAGCAACGACAGCGGCCTGATGCACATCGCGGCGGCGGTCGGCACGCCGGTGGTCGCGGTGTACGGCTCGACCTCTCCGGAGAACACGCCGCCGCTGACCGAGCGCCGCGAACTCGTCTGGCTCAACCTCGACTGCTCGCCCTGCCACAAGCGCGAATGCCCGCTCGGCCACATGAACTGCCTGAACACGCTGGACGCGCGACGGGTGGAGGAAGCCGTGCGCAGGCTGAACCGCGACGGGCCGGCGCAATGAAGGTGCTGCTCGTCAAGACATCGTCGATGGGCGACGTGATACATACGTTTCCGGCGATCACCGACGCGCTGGGCGCGCGGACCGACCTTTCGCTCGACTGGTGCGTGGAGGCGCCGTTCGCCGAACTGGCCGCGCTTCATCCGGGGGTCTCGACCGTCCACCGCGTCGCCATCCGCGGCTGGCGCAAGCGGCTGCTGTCGGCGGACACCTGGCGCGAGATGGCATCGCTGTCGCGCACCCTGCGGCAGGCGAAATACGATCTGCTCATCGATGCGCAGGGATTGATGAAGAGCGCCGTGCTGGCGCGGCGGGCGCGGGCGCCGATCGCCGGCTTCGACCGGTCGAGCGTCCGCGAGCCGCTGGCGAGGCTCGCCTACCGCCACGCCTTCGAGGTGCCGCGCGACCTGCATGCGATCACGCGCACGCGCATCCTGTTCGGCAAGGCGCTGGGCTACGAACCCGACCTGTCGCGCCTCGACAACGGCATCGTTGCGCCGGTGGCGACGGGGCCGACCCGCGATGCGCCAACGGCCTTCCTGCTCCACGGAACCAGCCGGGAAGCGAAGAAATGGCCGGTCGCCAACTGGATCGAGACTGCTTCGGCACTCGTCGGGCAGGGCCTCATTCCCCTGACGACATGGTCCAACCCGGCCGAGAAGGAGACCGCCGAGGCCATCGCGTCGGCCGTGCCGGCGACGGTCGTCCTGCCGAAGTCGCCGCTGCAGGCGGTCGCCGGCGAGATCGGCCGGGCCCGCCTGGTGATCGGCGCCGACACCGGGCTGATGCACCTCGCCAGTGCCTTTTCGCTGCCGACGGTCGCCATCTTCGTCGCCACGAAGCCCGGCCTCACCGGTCCGCTCGGACCGCGATCGATCGCGCTGACGCCGCAGGACGACGACGGGATCGCCGTCGGCCGCGTACTCGCGGCCGCGTCGGAGATGATGTCGCGAAAGACCTGACGATCGAGGGGTCGGCGTTCAGCCGACCGTCAGCGCCACTGGACCTGGACGATCTCGTAGCCGCGGGCACCACCCGGGGCGATGACCTCGATGGCGTCGCCGACTTCCTTGCCGATGAGCGCGCGCGCGATCGGCGAGGAGATCGAGATGCGGCCGGACTTCACGTCCGCCTCCTGGTCGCCGACGATCTGATAGGTCTTCTCCTCCTCGGTGTCCTCGTCGACGAGGACCACCGTGGCGCCGAACTTGACCTTGGCGCCGGAGAGCTTCGACACGTCGATGACTTCGGCGCGCGCGATCAGATCCTCGAGCTCGTTGACGCGGCCTTCGTTCAGGCTCTGCGCCTCCTTGGCGGCATGATACTCGGCGTTCTCGGAGAGGTCGCCATGCGAGCGCGCTTCCGATATCGCTTCGATGATGCGCGGACGCTCCTCCTGCTGACGCCAGCGGAGTTCCTCCCGGAGCGTCTGGAAGCCGTTTGCGGTCATCGGGACCTTGTTCATTTCCAACCTCGTTCGCGATCGATGCTGCGCCGCCCTCCTTCGCGGAACGGCGCCAGACAAAAAGAAAACGGTCCGGAAGCCTTCGGCTAACGGGACCGTCTCACCTCAATCCGTGACAATATAGCACTTCCTGGCGGATTTTCACGCCCAATTTTTCGCGAATCCGCTTTGCCGGCCGGCGCCACCCGCTTCGGCGCCGGGCCGGCGAACCCGCCACACGGCGTCGAGTAAGCGCCGGATACGGGATCGGCTTCAGCCGCGCGTCGTGAACGTCTCGATCCGACGAGCGAGTTCGGCGTGCTCAGCGCAGCCCGTGCCGCAGCGCTTCTCGATCTCCGCCAGCTGTCCGCGCGCGGCTTCGACGTCGCCGAGCTGCAGGTAGGCCTCGCCGAGATACTCGCGCACCAGCGTGTAGTCCGGATCGGCGAGCAGCGCCTCCCGGTAATAGCCGAGACCGACCAGCACCCTGCCCTGCTTGCGGTGCGAGTAGCCGAGATAGTTGAGGATGCGCGGATCGGACTTGTCGGCCGCCAGGCTGAGCACCGTGATCGCCTCGCCGTAGCGTCCGGCCATGGCGAGGTCGCGGCCGGCTTCGTAGATGGAGTCGTCGTCGATCATCCCCTGCCCCGGGACGACGCATTTCTGCTTCTCGTTGTCCCACACCTCGCCCTGCTTGCACTGCGCGACCGTATCGCCGGAACCGCCGTCGCCGGCTGCCAGCGAAGCCCCGGCGAAGGCGCCGGAGACCAAGAGAGCGGCTGCCGCCGCGCGAAACGACCTGTTCATCGGTACCTCCTCGAAAGCTCCCCGACCGACGAACGCGTCGACGCCGCGATTATTCCCGGCGGCCACGCGTTCGTGAACGAGACTACCACCGCGCTCCCGGCCGGGTCAAAACGCCGCGGAAGGCGCGATGGCGACGTGCGTTCAGGCCCTGAAGATCAGGGCCGCGCCGCCGGCGATGAGGGCGAAGCCGAGCAGGTGGTTCAGCGTGAAGGCTTCCTTCAGGTAGAGCACGGAGAACACGGCGAAGACGCCGAGCGTGATGACCTCCTGGATCGTCTTCAGCTCGGCGGCGCTGTAGGCCTGGATGCCGATGCGGTTCGCCGGCACCGCCAGCCAGTACTCGAAGAAGGCGATGCCCCAGCTGGCGATCACCGCGATGTAGAGCGGCGACGTCTTGTACTTGAGATGGCCGTACCAGGCGAAGGTCATGAAGACGTTCGAGGCGAGCAGGAGGAGGATCGGCAGGACCTTGGGCGAGATGAGGAGGGACATGGGAAGCGCCGTTCGCGAGGGGGGACGCAGAGCATTTCCGACGCGCCGCCAGGTGTGTCAATTGGCGCCGTCCGTGCCCGACAGGCATTTTGCGCTGCACGGGGGAAATGGGCTATCGTCCGCGGACTGAAACGGAGGTTCATCGTGCAGCGGCCAACCGAGAGCGAATGGGAACTCGCCATAGACCCAGATACGGTCAGGCTGTTCATCCTGAAAGCCAAGGCGATCAGCGCCGGGGTCAACGACGACTACGCCGACGGCAGCGAGCACGAGGTCGAGCTCGACGCCGAATCGCATGACAGCCATCACCACGACGGACTCGCCGAAGAGAAGGAAGAAGATCTCACGGAAGAGGAGCTCCGTGAGCTGATCAACGACCTCAACGTCGACGAATCCGCTGAGCTCGTTGCCCTTGCCTGGGTCGGCCGCGGCGACTTCGACGTGGCGGAATGGCAGGAGGCGGTCGAGCAGGCGCGCCAGCGCGGGAACAAGAGGACGTCCTCCTACCTGCTGGGCATGCCGATGCTCGCCGACTATCTCGAAGCCGGCCTCGAGGCGCTCGGCGCCTGACCGTGCGGACGGCGCCCGGCAGGTGCGGCGCCGGGCGCGGCCTCCCAGCCGGCCCCTCACAGGTAAACGGCCGCGCTGACCTTTCCTTTACCGTTGGCGGCTAGTCTCGCGGGTCGGGTTCAGCACCCATTCCTGCCCGTCAGGCATGGATGCAACGCAGGAACGGCCGCATGCCCCCCACGCGCCAGTCCCTTGTCCGCTACGTGCTCGTCGCCGGCGTCGCGCTCGCCGGGTGCAGTTCCGACAGCGTCCTGTCGCTGCGTCCCGACATCGACGTCGGCACGCGCACGGCGGCCGTCGCCGGCGGCGGCCTGCGCGACCTCGTTCCCGCCGATCCCTACCTCGCCGGCTATCCGCGGCTCGATCCGCCCATGGAATCCGCGCCCGCCGTGATGCCGGCAGACGAGGTGTCGTGCCGGGAAGACCTCAGCCGCCTCGGCGTCGCCTACAGCGACCTCGCCCCGATAAACGACGGCGGCGCCTGCGGCATCGACTTCCCGGTGAAGGTGACGGCGATCGGCGGCATCGAGATGAAACCCGCCGCGACGCTGCGCTGCGAGATGGCGGCCGCCTTCGCCACCTGGGCGAAGAAGGAACTCGTGCCGGCCGCGCGCACCCGCTACTTCTCCGGCATCAGGACCATCCACCAGGGATCGAGCTACTCGTGCCGGAACGTGCGCGGCACGGGCCGCCCGTCGGAACACGCCCGCGGCAACGCCCTCGACGTGACGCGCATCGAGCTGAACAACGGGCGCGACATCGACGTGCGCAGGCCCGGCTGGTTCGCCTTCCGCACCCGCGGCTTCCTCGACACGGTCCGGTCCGACGGCTGCGACTACTTCAACACCGTGCTCGGCCCGGGCTACGACGCCGACCACAAGGACCATTTCCACTTCGACATCAGGCCGCGCCGCAACGGCTATCGCACCTGCCGCTGACGGCATCGGAACCGCTTCTTCCTCCTTCCGTTGAGCAACAATCGACGCCGGGGTGTTCCTCAGGCGCTCACGCGGATGCTATGTAGCGCCATGCTCTATTTCGAAATCGCCGTTGTCGGTGTCCTCATCGTCCTCAACGGCCTCCTCGCCATGTCCGAACTCGCCATCGTCTCGGCTCGGCCGGCACGGTTGAAGGCGATGCAGGAGCGCGGCGTGCGCGGCGCGGCAAAGGCGCTGACGCTCTCCGAGAACCCCGGACGCTTCCTGTCGACGGTGCAGATCGGCATCACGCTCGTCGGCATCCTGTCCGGCGCCATCTCCGGCGCGACGCTCGGCGGACGACTCGCCGGCGTGCTGCTGGCGCTCGGCCTCGGCGAAGGGACGGCCAATGCGCTCGGCGTGGGCATCGTCGTCGCCGCCATCACCTACGCCTCGCTGATCGTCGGCGAACTCGTTCCCAAGCAGATCGCCCTGCGCAACCCGGAAGGCATCGCCGTTCGCGCGGCGCCGGCGATGTCGCTGCTCGCCAGGGTCGCGGCTCCCGTCGTCTGGCTGCTCGACATTTCCGGGCGCGCGGTGCTGTGGCTACTCGGGCAGCGCAAGCAAGGCCCGGACAAGGTCACCGACGAGGAGATCAAGATGCTCGTCGCCGAGGCCGAGCACCACGGCACGATCGAGGCCGACGAACGCAGGATGATCGCCGGCGTGATGCGCCTCGGCGACCGCGCCGTGCGTGCCCTGATGACGCCGCGCACCGACGTCGACTGGCTGAACCTCGACGCCGACGAGGCGACGATCCGCAAGCTGCTCCTGGAGACGCAGCATTCGCGCCTGCCGGCAGGCGAAGGTTCGGTCGACGCCATGGTCGGCGTCGTCCAGACCCGCGAACTGCTCGCCGCGGCGCTGGCCGGCGGCAGCATCGATCCGCGCCGCCATGTCCGCACCGCGCCGATCGTGCACGACCAGGCCGACGCGCTGGACGTGCTCTCCACGCTGAAGGAGGCCGACGTTCCCGTCGCGCTCGTCCACGACGAGTACGGCAATTTCGAGGGGCTCGTCACGCCGGCCGACATCCTCGAGGCGATCACCGGCGTGTTCCGCTCCGATCTCGACGAGGACGACCCCGTCATGATCCGGCGCGACGACGGCTCCTGGCTGCTCGCCGGCTTCATGCCCGCCGACGAGATGGCCGACCAGCTCGGCATCGAACTGCCCGAAAGCCGCGAATACGACACGCTCGCCGGCTTCCTGCTGTCGCTGTTCCACCGCCTGCCGTCCACCGGCGAAGCGGTGGAGACGCAAGGCTGGCGCTTCGAGGTGGTCGACCTCGACGGGCGCCGCATCGACAAGGTGCTGGCGACCACGCTGCCGACAGGCGGGCGCGAGATTCTGCCGCGGTAGCGGCTTTGAGGGCATCCGGCCGGTGTGGTAGAGATGCGGTCGGAATGGCCGCGGGGCGGGCGGCGCCAGGGAACGAACCGTTGCTTTCGGAGACGATTTCCACACTGCCGCAGCGAAAGGCTGCCGAGGCCGCGCGCCGCAGGCGGGTGGCAGGGGAAGCCGTGCGGGAACTCCGGGACTACGCCCGCTCGCACGGCGGCGCCTTCGTCGTGTTCGGATCGTTCGTGAAGGATGCGATGCGCTTCGACAGCGACCTCGACGTCATGGTCGACTTCCCGGTCGAGGCTTCCGCGGACGCCTGGCGGCATGTCGAGGCCGTCTGCGAGAAGCGCGCGATTCCCGTCGACCTCCACGACGCGAGGACGACCAAGCCCGCATTCGCCGATCGCGTTCGCAGAACCGGCCTAGTGCTGGCATGACCGACGCGCGCTGGATCGAAGTGGACGATGACGTGGATTCGGCGTGCCGCCATTTCGGCAACGCAGCGAAACTCCATGATCAGGGCGGTTTCGATGCGGCGGGCCTTGCCGGCTATAAGGCGCGGATGGCACTTCTGCATGCCATGCAGTCGGGGCACGCTTCGCTGGAGGCAGCGTTGAAACGGATACTGGAAATCCTCGGCGAAGAGCCTCCAGCCGGCGACCAGTCCCACGCCGATCTCGTCAGGCGCGCAGCCCGGGTCATCTCGACGCCGGGACTTTCCCGTCCTGCGATCCTCTCCGACGACGTTGCCCGCGATGCCGACGAAACACGGCGCTTCCGCCATCGCGCCACGCACGACTACGACAATTTCGAACCGGCGCTTGCGGCCCCGTCCATCGAGGCAGCGCGCCGTCTCGCCACGTCCCTGAAGCCGCGCGTCGCCGCGTTCAGGGATGCGATCGATCCGCCGGCGGGCTGAGCGCCCAGGGGGCATGCGGGGGTGCCTTGCCCAAGAGAGAAGGGCCGCGCAGCGCACGGCCCTTCCGTCCCGGGAGGAAAGTCCGGTCGGCCGCTCAGGCGGCCTTGGCGCCGGCCCTGGCGGCGTCGCTGCCGCGCGCGGCCTTCAGCGCCTGCGCCCACCACGAAAGCTGGCCGAGCATGTCGTTGCCGGCGGCGGCGATGTGCGGGAAGTCGGCGATCGGCTTGCCTTCCTTGATCGCGGCGTAGTCGGCCCAGACGATGTGGACGGCCGCGCGGACCGGTGCCATCTGCAGCTCGACCGCGTTGAGGCGCAGCTGCTCGATGGCACGCGCCCCGCCGACGCCGCCGTAGCCGACGAAGGCGACCGGCTTGCGGTTCCACTCGGTATAGGCGTAGTCGAGCGCGTTCTTCAGCACGGCGCTCGGGCCGCGATTGTATTCGCCGGTGATGAAGATGAAGCCGTCGAACTCGGCGACCTTCTTCTGCCACTTCTGGGCGACCTCGTTCTTCGAGGGCACCCAGGCCGAGGACGCGACCTCGTCGAAGAACGGCAGCGGGAAGTCGCGCAGGTCGACGATCTCGACGTCGAGGTCGCCGCGCTCGGCGGCGAGCTTGGCGATCCAGGCGGTCGGGACGTCGGCGAAGCGGGCCTCCCGCGTCGAGCCGACGACCACCGCGATAAGGGGTTTGGACATTTCATTCTCCTTCTGAAACTTGCTAGTATCCAATGGATACCGGCGCTATATAAGTGACCGGTTTTGCAGCGCACAAGGAGGCACCTTTATGAAACCAAGGCACCCCCACCACTCCGAGGACTGCCGCGCCGTGTCGGAAATCCTGCAGCGTGTCGGCGACAAATGGACCGTGCTGGTGGTGGGCAAGCTGGGCGACGGACCGATGCGTTTCAACGAGCTCCGACAGGCCGTCGGCGGCATCTCGCAGAAGATGCTGACGACCACGCTGCGCGGCCTGCAACGCGATGGATTCATTACGAGAACCGTCTTCCCGACGATCCCGCCGCGGGTCGATTACGAACTCACCCAACTCGGCCGCGAACTGCTCGTCCCGGTCAACGCGCTGGGCGACTGGGCGCGGAAGAACACGGCCCGCGTCAACGCGGCGCGGGCAAGGTTCGACGAGGCGGAGAAGGCGGCGTAGAGGGGTTTCGGTGACGGTGTGTTCACCGGAGGGGAACGGGGGGCG
>CALFXR010000053.1 GCA_937958475.1 uncultured Mesorhizobium sp.
TTCAGGATGCCGTCGGCGACCAGCGGATCCAGCGCGCTGGTGACCTCGTCGCAGATGATCAGCTTCGGCTTGGCGGCGAGCGCGCGAGCGATGCAGACGCGCTGCTTCTGGCCGCCGGAGAGCTCCGCCGGATAGCGGTCGAGGAATTTCGCGCCCATCTCGATCTCGTCGAGAAGCTCGACGACGCGGCGGTCGCGCTCGGCGCCGCGCATGCCGAAATAGAACTCGAGCGGCCGCCCGATGATCGTCGCCACGGTCTGCCGCGGGTTCATGGCGACGTCGGCCATCTGGTAGATCATCTGCAATTCGCGCAGATCGTCCTTGCTGCGCTGGGCGAGGGCCCGCGACAGCGTTCGCCCGGCAAAGCGCACCGATCCCTCGATCGGCGGCAGCAGCCCGGTGATGACGCGCGCCAGCGTCGACTTGCCCGAGCCGCTCTCGCCGACGACGGCGAGCGTCTGGCCGGGATGCAGTTCGACGGAGACGTTCTTCAGCACCTTGACGCCGGACTTGCCGCCATAGGCGGCAGTGATGCTGTCGACCTTGAGCAGTGCCTCCGGCGACGGCGTCTTCTCCTCGTGCGCGATCGAGCGCACCGAGACGAGCGCCTTGGTATAGTCCTCGCGCGGCTGGTGGATGATCTGCTCGGTCTCGCCGTGCTCGACCATCTTGCCGTGGCGCAGCACCATGATCTCGTCCGACACCTGGGCGACGACGGCGAGGTCGTGGGTGATGTAGAGCGCGGCGACGCCGAAGTCGCGGATCGCATCCTTGATGGCGGCGAGCACGTCGATCTGCGTGGTCACGTCGAGCGCGGTCGTCGGCTCGTCGAAGACGATCAGGTCGGGGTCGGAGCACAGCGCCATGGCGGTCATGACGCGCTGCAACTGCCCGCCGGAAACCTGGTGCGGGTAGCGCTTGCCGATCGCCTCGGGATTGGGCAGGCCGAGCTTCTTGAACAGCTCGACCGCCTTCTTCGCCGCCTCGGCGCGGGTGAGCGTCCCGTGCCGCACCGCCGCCTCGACCACCTGGTCCATCAGCTGGTGGGCCGGGTTGAACGCGGCGGCCGCCGACTGGGCGACGTAGCAGACCTCGCGACCGCGCAGCTTGCGCAGGCCGGGGATGCCGCCCTTGAGGATGTCGCGGCCGTTGACGATGACCTCGCCGCCGGTAATGCGCACACCGCCGCGGCCGTAGCCCATCGCGGCGAGCCCGATGGTCGACTTGCCGGCGCCGGATTCGCCGATCAGGCCGAGCACCTTGCCGCGCTGGAGCTTCAGCGAGACGCCGTCGACGATGGTCACCTGGCGCGGCTCCTCGCCAGGCGGGTAGATCGTCGCCTCGATCTTGAGGTCGCGGACGTCGAGGAGCAGGCCGTCGTCCTTCGCCTGCCGGGCCGCCTTAGCCATTGCCGCGGCCTCCCTTGAGATCGGTGGTGCGGTTGAGGATCCAGTCGGCGACGAGGTTGACCGAGATGGCGAGGACGGCGATGGCCGCCGCCGGGATCAGGGCCGCCGGAATGCCGAAGACGATGCCTTCCTTGTTTTCCTTGACCATGCCGCCCCAGTCGGCTTCCGGCGGCTGCACGCCGAGGCCGAGGAAGGACAGAGCCGACAGGAAAAGGACTGCGAAGATGAAGCGCAGGCCGAGCTCGGCGACCAGTGGCGACAGCGCGTTGGGCAGGATCTCGCGGAAGATGATCCAGCCGCGACCTTCGCCGCGCAGCTTCGCCGCCTCGACGAAGTCCATGACGTTGATGTCGACGGCGACGGCGCGGGCCAGGCGGTAGACGCGCGTCGAATCGAGCACGCCCATGACCAGGATCAGCGTCAGCGTGTTCGCCGGCAGCACCGAGAGCACGACGAGGGCGAAGATCAGCGTCGGGATCGACATCAGCAGATCGACCAGCCGCGACATGACCTGGTCGATCCAGCCGCCGACGACGGCGGCGGTGAAGCCGAGGACCGAGCCCATCGAGAAGGATAGTGCCGTGGCCAGCGCGGCGATGAGCAGCGTCGTGCGCGCGCCGTAGATCATGCGCGAAAGGAGGTCGCGTCCGAGGTTGTCCGTGCCGAGCCAGTGTTCCGCCGAGAAAGGCTGCCAAAGGCTGCCGACGATCTGGCCTTCGCCATAGGGCGCGACCCACGGCGCGAAGACCGCGGCGAAGACGAAGGCGCCGGTCAGGATGATGCCGATCGCGGCGCTGATAGGGATGCGGGAGAGCTTCAGCATCGCCGCGACCTCATTTCGGGTGGCGCAGTCGCGGGTTGGCGACGATGGCCACCACGTCCGCGATGATGTTGAGGCTGATGTAGACGGCTGCGAAGATCAGGCCGCAGGCCTGCACCACGGGCACGTCGCGCTTCGACACGTGATCGACCAGGTACTGGCCCATTCCCGGGTAGACGAAGATCACCTCGACGACGACCACGCCGACGACGAGATAGGCGAGGTTCAGCATGACGACGTTGACGATCGGCGCGATCGCGTTAGGGAAGGCGTGCTTGCGGATGATGTCGAACTGCGACAGGCCCTTCAGCTCCGCCGTCTCGATATAGGCCGACTGCATGACGTTGAGGATCGCGGCGCGGGTCATGCGCATCATATGGGCGAGAACGACGAGGGTCAGCGTCGCGGCGGGAAGTGCGACGGCGGCGAGGCGCTCGCCGAAGCTCATGCCTTCGTAGACCGTGGAGACGCTGGGGAACCAGCCGAGCTGGACGGCGACGAAATAGATGAGTAGGTAGCCGATGAAGAACTCCGGCAGCGAGATCGAGATCAGTGTCGTGCCGGAGATCAGCTTGTCGGGCCAGCGGTTGCGGTAACGCACCGCGAGCAGGCCGAGCAGGATCGACAGCGGCACCGAGACGATCGCAGCCACCGAGGCGAGGAACAGCGTGTTGCCGAGACGCTTGCCGAGCTGGGTGGCGATGTCCTGGCCGTTGGACAGCGCCGTGCCCAGATCGCCGGTGACGACGCCGCCAAGCCAGTTGAGGTAGCGGATGTAGGCCGGGTCGTTCAGACCGAGGTCCCGGCGCAGATTTTCCAGTGCCTGCGGCGTCGCCGACTGGCCGAGAATGGCCTGGGCGACGTCGCCGGGCAGCAGCTGGGTCCCGGTGAAGATCAACACCGAGACCGCGAGCAGCAGGAGGAGGCCCAGGCCGACGCGCTGGGCCACCAGTTTCAGGACGGGCGCGGACATCCCCCGTGTCCGGACCCGGTCACGCTGCCAGCCAGCACTTGGACAGGGCGTAGCCGTTCATCATCTCGCCGGAGCGATGCTCGGTCCAGCCGCCGACCTTCGGGCCGGTCGCGTCGATGAAGTCGTTGAACATCGGGCAGATCAGGCCGCCCTCGTCGCGTACCATCATGGCCGCCGTGCGGTAGAGCTCGCGACGCTTGGTCTCGTCGAGTTCGGCGCGGGCGGTGATGATCACCTTGTCGAAATCCTCGCGCAGGAAGCGGGTGTCGTTCCAGTCCGCGGTCGACAGGTAGGCCGTCGAGTACATCTGGTCCTGCACCGGACGCCCGCCCCAGTAGGAGGTGGAGAAGGGCTGCTTGTTCCAGACTTCCGACCAGTAGCCGTCGCCCGGCTCGCGCTTCACCTCGATGGTGATGCCCGCCTTCGCCGCCTGCTGCTGGTAGAGCTGGGCGGCGTCGACCGCGCCGGGGAAGGCGACTTCCGAGGTGCGCAGCAGCACCGGCCCCGAATGACCGGACTTCTTGTAGTAGCTGGCGGCCTGCTCCGGATCGTAGGCGCGCTGCTCGATGCCCTCGGGGAACAGCGGGTAGGAGGCGTTGATCGGGAAGTCGTTGCCGACCGAGCCGTAGCCGAGCAGGATCTTGTCGACCATCTCCTGGCGATCCATGGCGAGCTTCAGCGCCATGCGCAGGTCGTTGTTGTCGAACGGCGCCGTGTTGCAGTGCATGATGAACACGTAGTGGCCGGCGCCCGAGACGTTGCGGATGGTCACGCCGGCAACGCGCTTGACGAGATCGACGATCTTCGGCTCGACGCGGTTGATCATGTGCACCTGGCCCGACTGGAGCGCCGCGGTGCGGGCCGTCGCGTCGTTGATGACAATGATCTCGATCTGGTCGGCGTGGCCGTAGTTGGCCGCGTTCCAGTAGTTGGCGAAACGCTCGCCGCCGTGGCGCACGCCCGGCTCGTTGACCGCAACCTTGTAGGGGCCGGCGGAGATGCCGGCGTCCGGCTTGTCCTTGCCGCCGCCCGGCTGGATGATCAGGTGGTAGTCGGCGAGCAGGTAGGGAAGGTCGGCGTTGGCCTCCTTCAGCGTGATGACGAGGTTGCCGCCGTCGACCTTCATGCGGTCGATGCCCTTGACCACGCCGAGCGCGCCCGACTTCGAGTTCTCGTCCGAGTGACGCTCGAGCGTCGCCAGCACGTCTTCGGCCGTGACGGTCTTGCCGTTGTGGAACTCGACATCCTTGCGGATCTTGAAGGTCCATTCCTTGGCGTCCGCGGAAGCGCCGAATTCCTCGGCGATACGGTATTCGAGGCCGCCGTCGGCCTTGAGCTCGAGCAGGAGTTCGCCCCAGGCGCGCCCGAACGAATAGGGGACCTGGCTGAGGAAGCTCGCAGGGTCGAGGCTGTTGGTGGCTTCGCCGCCAACCAGGCCGGCCTTGAGGACGCCGCCCTTGACGGGCTCTTCGGCATAGCCGGCGGTCGACAGAAGCGAATTGGCAAAGGTCGCGCTGACGCCGATCGCGGCGGCGCGCCCGAGGAAGTCGCGGCGGTTCAGTTTTCCTGCTGCGACGCGGCGGCTCAGGAATTCGAGTTCGTTGGACATTGTGTGGTGCTCCTCACTCCGTGGCACTGACCAGGGTATTTTTTATGATTGTTGTGACAGGAATATTGACCGCAACCGTGCATAAGCCGCAAGGCCGATTACGACATTCCGTGGCGTAAATGGCATGACGGCCGTGGACCAGACGGCGCCGGCTGCGAATCCCGTTCCCGACGGGGCGTTTCTAGAGGTTGTGGCGCCGCCGGATTTCGGTGAAGTCGCGCTCGAAGACCAGCTTCTCTCCCTCGTAGGCGCGGATGCTGCCGCGCAGGTGGAAGTTCTCGCGGTCGGCATGCATCGACGAGGTGGTCTCGGTGCGTACCGACCAGGCGTCCCGCGAAAACGTCTGCGACCAGGCGATGTCCACCGAAGCCGACAGCGGATCGTCGGGCGCGATTGTCCACGTCTCGCGCACCGCGCTGCCGTGGACGAGGCCGTGCTCGAGATCGCGGACCTCGCCGAAATCGTCCGCGATCGTCTGCGTCACGACGCCCGTCGCCTGGTCGCGCTCGACGGTGCGGCGCGACGACGACTTGCGCAGCGTCTCGGTGCGCCAGGGTGCGGCCCCTTCCGGAGCGGGGAATTTCCACTCGTCGCCGTCCGCCGTCGGCCGGACGGGGAGGAGAAGCGTCGCCGCCGACAGGGTGAGGGCGACCGGCTCCGGAGACGGCCAGATCATCGGCCAGTAGGCGGTCGAGACCGCCACGCGCAGGCGATGCCCGGCCGGCACTCGGTAGGCGCACTGGTCGAGGACCACCGTGGCGTCCACCGTCTCGCCCGGCACCAGCGGCTCCGGGAACTCGTGCGAGGTCCGGTGCGTCAGGTTGAGCACGCCCCAGGCGATCAGCTCCGAGGCGCCGTCGGGATGGACGTCGCACAGGCGCACGACGGCATTGGCCTGCGGCCGGTCCGAGGCGACGGCAATGCGCAGGGCCGGAGCGCCGACGATGTCGAGCGGTTCGGCGAGCACGTCGAGGTCGAAGCACAGCGCGCGCGCGTCGTCGTCACGCTGGTCGCCCGGCAGTTCGGGGCCGAAGGTGAACGGGAAATACTCGCCGCCGGCGAGGCCGCAATCCTGCGGCGAGGCAACGAGCGCCGGCTTGTCCCCGGGCAGGGCGAGCGTGATCTCTCGCCTTTCGATCGACGGCGACGGCCAGTCCTTCTCGGCGATCCAGCGGCCGGGGCGAACGTCGTGCCAGCGCGCCGGGCGCACGCTGTCCATCAGCCATGCGCGGTAGGCCGGGTCGTCCTCGGCGCCGTTGTCGACGCCCTTCAGCCAGCGGTCCCACCAGCGCAGCGCCTCCTGCAGGAAGCCGATGCGCGGCTCCGGCGCGGCGAAGTGCGGATATTTGTGGATCCACGGGCCGACGATGCCCTTCACCGGCGCCGAGATGTTCTCGACCAGGTGCGAGACGGTGTTGCGGTAGCCGTCGTGCCATCCGCCGACGGACAGCACCGCGGCTTCGATCGCGGCATAGTCCTCGCAGACCGAGCCGCGCTTCCAGTAGGCGTCGCGGGTCTGGTGGGCGTGCCAGAGCGCGGGGAGGAACGGCTCGTTGTCCAGCCGCTCCAGCCACATGGCGCGCCAGCGTTCGCCGACGATCGCCGGATCCGGCGGCCGCGACGAGTAGGAGAGCATGGTCGCGCCCCAGCCGAGGTTCTCGCCGAGCAGGCAGCCGCCCTTGTAGTGGATGTCGTCGGCGTAGCGGTCGGTCGTCGAACACAGCGTGACGATCGCCTTCAGCGCCGGCGGCCGGAGTGCCGCCACCTGCAGCGCGTTGAAGCCGCCCCAGGAGATGCCCATCATGCCGACCGTGCCCGAGCACCACGGCTGCGCCGCCGCCCAGGCGATGACGTCGCAGGCGTCCTGCCATTCCTGGTCGGAGTATTCGTCCTCCATCAGCCCGTCGGAATCGCCGTTGCCGCGCATGTCGACGCGGATCGCGGCGTAGCCGTGTCCGGCGAACCAGGGATGGGTCAGCTGGTCGCGGGCGATCGTGCCGTCGCGCTTGCGGTAGGGCAGGTGCTCGAGGATCGCCGGCACCGGCTTCGCCTCGGCGTCGGCCGGCATCCAGATGCGCGCCGACAAACGGCAGCCGTCGGGCATGACGATGCCGACGTCCGGGTGCTCGACGATCTGGCGGGGAAAGGACGTGACGGTCTTCATCGGCGCATCCGACTATGCGCCGCGCGATGTGGCAAGCCCTGATTGCGACATGGCGGGACAATCGGCCATATTACCCATCCTTTTCGAGACCTGATACGAGTGCTAAATAAAGCGCTCATTGGAGTACGTGCGATGACTCACATCATTCTCGCCGAAGTCACGGCCAGTGTCTCGGAGCTGAAGAAAAACCCGATGGGGACGGTCGCCGCCGGCGAGGGGTTTCCCGTGGCGATCCTCAACCGCAACGAACCGGCATTCTACTGCGTCCCGGCGAAAGCGTACGAGGCATTGATGGACCGGCTCGAAGATGCGGAACTCATGGCGATCGCCGAAGAGCGTCGTGGCCAGAAGCGGATCCGGGTGAAACTGGATGAGCTATGAGCTCGATTTTCTCGAGGATGCGCTGAAAGAGTGGCGCAAGCTCGACGCGAACACGCGCGAGCAGTTCAAGCGAAAACTCGTCGAGCGATGCCAAGAACCGCACGCCCCGTCGGCACGACTTCACGGCGGCAAAGACATCTACAAGATAAAGCTGCGAACCGTCGGCTATCGCCTCGTCTACCAGGTTCTGGAGCGCGAAATCGTAGTGATGGTCATCGCGATCGGACGGCGGGACAAGCGCGACTTCTACGACGACGCGATTGGTCGGGCGCCGCTCTAAGGGGGATCAACTCAGCGGGATGTCGTTGTCGTCCTTGTTCGCCTGGTAGACCGACGACAGTTCGTCGTACCGGCGGGCGATCTCGCTGCGCCGCGCCTCCAGGCGGGCCTGCTCCACATCGGGAAGCGTGCGCACGACCTTGCGGATCGAATAGCTCTTCCAGTAGGCATTCTCGGCGGCGTAGCCGCCCGGATCGAGGCGGAACACCTCCTTCAGGATGCGCAGGTCGTGCGGGATGGCGAAGCTGTCGCGCGAATCCTCGTGGCTGAAGAGGAAGTAGAAATTGTCGTAGCCGGTCCAGGTGATCGCCGAGAGGCACAGCGAGCAGGGCTCGTGGGTGGCGAGGAAGATGCAGTCCTTCGGCGCGGGCCGGTCGGCCTTCGGCAATTCGTAGAACCGCTTCAGGGCATGCACCTCGCCGTGCCAGAGCGGGTTTTCCATCTCGTTGTTGGTCTCGGCGACGACCACCGAAAGGTCGCTCTTGCGCAGGATCGCGGCGCCGAACAGCTTGTTGCCGCGGGCAACGCCCTCGGCCGTCTTCGGCACGATGTCGTTCTCGATGACGTCGAACAGGCGGTCGATCAGGGATGCGTCGCTCATGGCCGGGGCTCCTCGGGAAGGCGGATCTCGTAGGGCTCGGGGAAATGGAACTCCTCGAGGTTGACGCCGCCGCCGCCGCGGTCGACCACGAGGAAGTCCTGGGCCTCGCCGATCGGCGTCAGCACGGCGTGCCAGCGGTTCGGCGGATAGTTCACGCCCTGGTCGCCGCGGGCGACGAAAGCTTCCGGCGGCAACGGGCCATCGGGGCCGTCCTGGCAGACGACGACCAGGTAGGGCCGGCCGCCGAGCGGCATGAAGGCCTGGCTGCCGAGCGGATGGCGCTCGACCATGCCGAGCAGCAGCGGGAAGTCGTAGGGCGTGCCGGCGAAGATCGAGACCAGCACGCGCGCGTCCGGACCTGCCGCCTCGACGCGGGCGAGGTCGTGGAAGCGCTCGGTCTTGCCGGCATTGATCGGGTAGTGGTTGTCGCCGCCCTTGTCGATGACGTCGCCGTAGGCGGCAAAGGCGGCGCGGGTCAGCGGCCGGGCGGTGAGAACGCGGGTCATCGGGCGCGGACCCGTTCTGCCGGGCGAGGGGCCATTCCTATCGCCCCAGCCCGAGCTTCATGTGCCGGTTGACGTCCTTGTAGAGCAGGTAGCGGAAGCGGCCGGGTCCGCCGGCGTAGCAGGCCTGCGGGCAGAAGGCGCGCAGCCACATGAAGTCGCCGGCCTCGACCTCGACCCA
>CALFXR010000054.1 GCA_937958475.1 uncultured Mesorhizobium sp.
GGAGAAGGACGCCGTCATCGACTGTTTCGCCAATTGCCTGCGTCGCAGGAAGGACACCTTCGCCAAGGCCAGCGTCCCTTCTCCCCGCGTGCGGGGAGAAGGTCCCGGCAGGGGGATGAGGGGCGGCGCCGCCTCGCCGGCCCGGCCGCCCGCCCCGGCGCGCTTAGCGCGGCGGGACGGGAATCATCGCGGCGACCGCGCGGTCGCCTTCGCGCTCGCTGGCCGCGAGGCCGGCTGCGACGCCCTCCCGGTCGGCGTCCGGCCGGTTCTGGCTCATCTTGCGCTTGCCCTCGATGCGCGCGATCGCGATGCGCACGCCGACGATGCCGCGCAGCTGAGCCCTGACGAAGGCTTCGGGCGCGTCGCTCACCCGCCACGGCTCGGCGCGCCCGGCCTCGTTGAGGTCGGTGACCCGGCCGACCACGTCGCGCAGCCGCTCCTCGTCCTCGTAGAATTCGACCGGCCCGTAGGCATGCACGGCGACGTAGTTCCAGGTCGGCACCACCTTGCCGTGCTCGCGCTTCGTCGCATACCAGGACGGCGACACGTAGGCGTCCGGTCCCGAATAGACCGCCATCGCATCGCCGATCGGCGCGAGCCTCCATTGCGGGTTGGCCTTCGCCATGTGGCCGTGGAGCGTGCCGAATTCGCCTTCCGCCTCGTCGAGGAAGAGCGGCAGCGGCGTCGCCACGAGCCCCTCCGCGGTGGCCGTCACCAGCGTCGGCAGCCGCACCGCGCGCATGATGCGGCGCAGTTCGGAGGGATCGTCTTCCTTGAAGGCCGGGGGCGTGTACATGGCGCCTTCTAGCATCGTCGCCCCCCGCCGCGTAGGCCGGCCGCCGCGGCAACCGCTGTGCCAGATGCCGGAACCGCTGGCGCGCAGGTTGCTTTGTTCACCCGCTCGCAATAGGCAGGGGCGACCAAGGAGATCGAGACATGCCGAGACCGCCGAACTACAATCAGGAACGCCAGGACCGCGATCGCGCCAAGGCCAGGAAGAAGGCCGAGAAGCTCGCCGCCAAGGCGGCTGCGAAGGAGCGGGCGAACGACAACGTCGATACCCGGCCGAAGGCCGAGTCCAAGGACTAGAGCCTTTCCGGCGACATTGGGTCGCTCTGCCGGATCAATTCGGGCCAGGGTCGAGGGCTTCGCAGAAAGTCGATGTGGTGCATCGGCCGAGCCGGAGACCGAAGGATCTGGCCCGAATTCGTCCGGCCCGAAGGGTTTCCCGCTGGCGGGGCGCCCGCTTCGTCAGCCCGACCTGGTCGATGCTAGCTTGCCGCCGTCGCCTTCTGGTCGGTGAAGACCCCGGCCTCGCGGGCGGCGGCGACAAAGGCGCGCCGCGCCCCGATCGGCGGCTTGCCGTTCTGGACGTCCGAACAGGCCTGCAGCGCGGCCCGGTGCTTTTCGGTGCGCTTGCCGGGCCAGCGGTTGAGCAGGAAGTCGGAGGCGTCGCGGGCGTTGCGGAGCGTGAGAAGTGCACCCGTCGCATCGACCTTGACGGTGATGGGCGTGTCGAATTGATCTTTTTGCATCGCCGCTCTTACGCCAACGCAAACGCAGAAGCGAGGAGATACCGCGCATCGGGGAAAATTCTCCCCGCGCGCTCCCCAGCCCGACCGCCCTACCCGGCCTTTGCCGCCGCCTCGGCAAGGTCCTTCGCCAGGTCGCCGGCGGGAACCACCTCGATGCGCTCGAGCCCCAGCCAGCCGGCCATCAGCGCCAGTTCCCCGGCCAGCGCCTCGGCCGTGTGTGCCGGCGCGTGCAACTCGCGATGCGCGGCCATGACCCGCAGCACGCCGGCCTGGCGGTCGGCCTTCAGGTCGACGCGGGCGGCGATGCCCTCGCCGAGCAGGAAGGGCAGCACGTAGTAGCCGTGCACGCGGCGCTCGGCCGGCGTGTAGATCTCGATGCGGTAGTGAAAACCGAACAGCCGCTCGGCGCGGGACCGTTCCCACACCAGCGGATCGAAGGGCGACAGCAGCGCCTGCGCGTCGATCCTGCGCGGCCGCTTCGCCGCCGGGTCGAGATAGGCCTGCTGGCTCCAGCCCTCGACTCGAACCGGCACGAGGTCGCCGGCCTCGACGAGTTCGGAAATCCGCGGCTTCATGTCCTCGGCCGGCAGGCGGAAATAGTCGCGCAAATCCCCGGCGGTGGCCACGCCCAGCGCCCGCGCCGAAATCCGCAGGAGTTCGCGCTGCGCTTCGTCCGCCGAGGGCGTCGGCAGCGACAGGATCGTGGCCGGCAGCACGCGCTCGGGCAGATCGTAGACCCGCTCGAACGAGGCGCGGCGCTCCGCCGTGGTGATGCGCCCGGCCCAGAACAGCCATTCCAGCGCGTGCTTGGCCTCGCTCCAGCCCCACCAGCTGCCCTGCCCCTTGCCGCCGTCGAAGTCGGAGGCGGCCAGCGCGCCGCGCGCGGCGATCTCGGCGAACACCTGCTCGACGAAGCCGGCGCGCTCGGCGGCGAATTTGGTCAGCCCGCCATAGACCCGCTCGCCGCGCTCGGCGCGCTGCATGCGCCAGCGCATGAGGGGCTGGAGTTCGAGGGGCAGCAGCGAGGCCTCGTGCGCCCAGTACTCGAACATCACGCGCTTCCTGCCGCGCGCATTGTCGTCGATCAGCCCGAGCGGGTACGGCCCCAGTCGCGAGAAGATCGGCATGTAGTGGGCGCGCACGAGCACGTTGACGGAATCGATCTGCAACAGCCCGTTGCGCGACAGGAAACGCTTCAGGTGGCGCCGGTCGACCGCCGGCAGGACGCCGCGCCGCTCGCCGAAGCCCTGCGCGGCGAGCGCGATGCGCCGCGCCGCCGCGGCGCTGATCCTGTCCTTCATGCTTCCGCCTTCCCGTCCGGATTCCCTTGTTCCGCTCGCCACCAGAGAACGCGGCGGGCGCCGCGACGCAAGGGCTTCGGCGCATCTCGCAGCCCCGGCAATGTCCACGCCACCCGGAATGCGCGCCGATGCTGACAAACAATGTCAGGGGAACCCGCGCCGGCGCGCTTCGGCCGTGCGGCAGGCGCTGTCGAAAAACCGAATGAATGGCTGGACAGGCCGGAGCGGTATGTCTATATGCCCGCCATCCGCGGTCGCCGCGGCGTGGGTGCGTAGCTCAGTTGGTAGAGCAGCTGACTCTTAATCAGCGGGTCACAGGTTCGATCCCTGTCGCACCCACCATTCTTTCCCTCGTGATCAGCCGTTTTGTGCGGGCAGGCGTGCGGTCCCTCGCCGCAACGAGCCGGAGGACGCCGTGATGCCGGCCTTTCCCAAACTTCGTTCTGCGGCTGTGGCCGCGATCGTCGGCTGCTTCCAGCCGGCGGCGCCGGCGTTCGCGCAGCAGACGGGCTGGGGCCAGATCTCGCTCAACAACCAGACCTCGATCGACCTGGACCTGTTCGTCGACGGCCACTACGCCTGCCGCGCTCTCGCGGGGCTGTTCTGCACGAGCCAGGAACGCGAGGGCAGCCACGTCTGCACCGCCCAGGGCGAAGGCGGCCGCGCGGGGCCCTTCCCGTGCCCGGTCAAGTCCGGCGAATCGTTCACGTGGACCGTGGTCGAGTGAACGCAATCGGCCCGCGGCGGTCGCCCGGTGCCGCCCGGCCGCCGATTCGGCGCGCTTGGTAAACCCTTTATTAGCGACTGATCACGTAATCGAGAGGTGTTGGGGTTCGTCTGCCGCGTCGAATGAGCGGCCGGACCGCCGGGGGAAGATTACCGCGCCTATGTCCGGGCACTTGCCGAGGATCGGGAAGACGCGATGGCTCGCGATCCTGATCGCATTGAACGTGCTCGGCATAGCCGGGGCGATCGCCGGCGTGGCCGTGGCGCCGACCGGCACGCGGATGGTGGTGATCGCGCCGCCCTGGAGCGAGCCGGGCCGCATCATGCAGATCGTCGCGGCAGCCGGCGGATCGCTGGTCGACGGCGGCGCGCGCGACTGGATCGTTGTCGCCGAGAGCGGCGATCGGGGATTTGCCGCCCGGCTGTTCGCCGCCGGCGCCCTCCTCGTGCTCGACGGAAGGCTTGGAAAATCATGCTTCGACCTGGGGAACTTAGATGAAGCGTCTCGATGAAATAAGAAGAATGGCTTCGGTGTTCGTCGTCGCCCTGATGTGGGTCGACGTCGCCTTCATCCTGGCGAAGGCCTGGTTCGCCGCGGAGGCCAGTGCGGCGGTTCTCGCCGTCGGCAGCCTGCTGATCGCCGGCACGGCGACGGCGCTGTGGGCCGTCGACAGGGTCGGGCAGACGACGCGCTTCGTCTCCGGCGCCTCGCACGCCGCGCTCGTCGCGCTTCTGGTCTATGCCTTCACCGGCTCGTCGTTGCAGATCGACATGCACATGTACTTCTTCGCCTCCCTCGCCGTCCTGGCGATGTGGGTCGACTGGCGCCCGATCTTCGCCTTCACGGCGGTGACGGCGGTCCACCACCTCGTCCTCTACGTGGCGATGCCGGCGGCGGTGTTCCCCGGCGAGTCCGAATTCTCCCGCGTGCTGCTCCACGCCGTCATCCTGCTCCTCGAGGCCGGCATGCTGTTCATGATCACGCGGATCGTGGCGCGCGCCCTGAACGAGAGCGAGACCGCGCTGGCCGACAGCCTGGCCGCCCGGCAGCAGGCGTCCGAGCTTTCCCACGAGGCCGAAGAGGCGCGCGCCGCCAAGGAGCGCGAGCAGCACGAGCGCGCCGCCGCCAAGGCCGAGGAGACCAGGCAGATGCATGCCGCCGTCGCCGAACTGGGCTCCGGCCTGAAACGTCTCGCCGACGGCGACCTCACCGTCAGCCTGTCGCAGCCCTTCGTCGGCGAACTCGACCGGCTGCGGGTCGACTTCAACCTCTCGGTCGAGAAGCTGAGCGAGATCCTGAGGCAGATCCAGGGCAGCGCCAACTCGATGGACGAGAGCGCCACCGAGATCCGCTCCGCCTCCAACGACCTGCTGAAGCGCACGGAGCAGCAGGCCGCCTCGCTGGTCGAGACGTCGGGCGCCTTCGAGGAGGTCGCCACGTCGGTTCGCCTGGCCAGCGCCAAGGCCGAGGAGGCCTCGCGCATAGCCGCCACGGCCAGCAGCAGCACGACCCGCTCGCGCGGCGTCGTCACCAACGCCGTCAAGGCCATGAACAGGATCCAGGACGCCTCCAACGAGATCTCGCAGATCACCGACCTGATCGACGGCATCACCTTCCAGACCAACCTGCTGGCGCTCAATGCCGGCGTCGAGGCGGCGCGCGCCGGAGAGGCCGGCAAGGGCTTCGCCGTCGTCGCCCAGGAGGTGCGCGCGCTCGCACAGCGCGCCTCGGGCGCGGCGACCGATATCCGCAAGCTGATCGAGAAGTCGGGTACGGAGGTCAGCGAGGGCGTCAACCTGGTCAACGCCGCTGGCGAATCGCTGGAGGAGATCTCGGTTCAGGTCGCACTGATCAACGACACGATCGGCGCCATCGCCACCGCCTCGAAGACCCAGGCGGAGAGCCTCGGCGAGATCAAGGCGTCGGTGAACCAGATCGACAAGATCACGCAGATGAACGCGGCGATGGTCGAGGAGAACACGGCCGTTACCCACCGGCTCGCCGGCGAGGCTTCGGGCCTCTCCGAACTGGTGCGCCAGTTCAGGCTCGGCGGAGCGCGCCCGGCGGGCGTCGGCAGCACGGCCCGGCCGACCCCCTCGCCCGCCCGCGACATGATCGCCTCGCTGTCGAAGGCTTTTTCCCGCGGGTAGTGCTGCCCGGCGGTTCGCCGCGCCATCCGATTCCGCGCCGGCGCCCCGCGCCGGCGCTTTCGTTTCCAGCCGCGCGCGTGACGATGCCGGGGGCGCAGGCCCCGCCCTTCGCGGTCAGACGAACAGCGTTCCCTCGGCGACCTTGACCGCATGCCCGCCGATGCGCGCGGCGGCGATCGCACCTTTCTCGACATCCAGTTCGAGGCGGATGCGCGACGGCCGGCCCATCTCGATGCCCTGCTCGATCCAGTGTTGCACCGATCCGTCCAGCGGCCGGTCGAAGTGATTGACGGCACCGGCGAAGGCAGCGACGGCGGAGCCGGTCGCGGGATCCTCGGGGATGCCGAGATGGCCGGCGAACATGCGCGCGTGGAAGGCGCAGTCCGCATCGGCCGTCTCGCGGCAGTAGACGAAGGCCGCCGGCGACAGCGCCTCGACCGGCCCGGTCAAGGCGGTCCAGGCGGCGTCGTCGAGGCGCGCCTTTGCCGCCGCGTCGAGGTCGCGGACCGGGACGAGCACGTAAGGAACGCCCGCCGACCACAGGCCGATAGTATGGTTCTCGAAGCCGACCTCGTCATGGTCGAGGCCGAGCGCGGCGGCGATGGCCTCCGGCGTCGCCGAAAGGCCCAGGCGTTCGGGCAGCCGCGGCAGGTCGAACTCGGCGAAGGCGACACCCCTGCTCCGCGACACGGCACAGCGCACCGGGCCGACCCGCTCCTCGAGCACCAGGATGCCGGCGCCGTTGCCGTCGCTCTCGGTCAGCGCGATCGCCGTGCCGACCGTCGGATGGCCGGCGAAGGGCAGTTCGTGGCGCGGCGTGAAGATGCGCACCGCGGCGCGGTGGCGGGCGTTCTCCGGCGGCAACACGAAGGTCGTCTCCGACAGGTTGAACTCGCCGGCGATACGCTGCATGGCGTCGGTATCCAGCCCCTCGGCGTCGAAGACGACCGCGAGCGGGTTGCCGGCGAGCGCGCGCTCGGCAAAGACGTCGTAGACCGCGTAGCTGCGTTTCTTCATCAGACAGTTCCTTCCGCGACGGATCGCCCCGCCAACATGAGCGAAATTTAATTTGTATTCCCGCGCCAGACGCATGATCTGTCGGGTTCAGGGACTAGTAGAGCCACACCGGAGGGGTCCGCAATGGACCAGATCGTCACTCGGCCCCGGGTAGAGCCCGCTGCGCCGCATAAGGCCGAAGTGCCCGACGTGGCCGCGGCGTTGCGCCTCGACGGGAAGGGCCGCGGCCGCCGCAGGCGCTGGCCCTACGTCTTGGCCTTCCTCCTCGCGACCGCCGGCGTTGCAGCAGGCTACGCCTACATGGGCAGTACGTCGCAGGCGATCGCCTATGCCACGGTCCCGGCCGAGCGCGCCGACCTGACCGTCGAGGTCTCCGCCACCGGCAATCTCCAGCCGCTGACCAAGGTCGACATTTCCAGCGAACTATCCGGCGTCGTCCGCTCCGTGACGGCCGAGGAAAACCAGCGGGTGAAGGCCGGCGACGTACTCGCCGAACTCGACAAGACCAGGCTTTCCGCGCAGGTCGAACGCGGCGAAGCTTCCGTCGAGGCCGCCAGGGCGCGCGTCACCGACGCCCAGACCACGCTGCGCGAGACCGAGAAGGCCCTCGCCCGCGCCGAGCAGCTGGCCAAGCGCGGCATGACCACCGAGCAGGCGCTGGAGACGGCAACGGCCGCGCGCGACCGCGCCGCAAGCGCCGTCGCCATCGCCGAGGCCAACCTCGCCGTCGCCGTCGCCGATCTGAAGCTGCAGCAGGCCGATCTCGAGAAAAGCACGATCTACGCGCCGATCGACGGCATCGTGCTCACCCGATCCGTCGACCCGGGCCAGACGGTCGCCTCGTCGCTGCAGGCGCCGGTCCTCTTCGTCATCGCCGCCGAACTCGAGAACATGGAGCTCATTGCCGCGATCGACGAGGCCGACATCGGCTCGGTGAAGCCGGATCAGAAAGCGGTCTTCACCGTCGACGCCTTCCCCGAGCGCAAGTTCGACGCCGAGATCCGCGACATTGCCTACGCATCGGTGACGACCGAGGGCGTCGTCACCTACGACGCGCGGCTCGGCGTCGACAATGCCGAGCTCCTGCTGCGTCCCGGCATGACGGCGACGGTCTCCGTCGTCACCCGCGAGGCGAAGGACGTGATCACCGTGCCCGCCGCGGCGTTCCGCTTCCGCCCGCCGGCGGTCCAGCCGCGCGCCGCCTGGAGCCTGCAGAGCATGTTCATGCCGCGCCTGCCGCGCTCGGGCGGGCAGCGCGCGACGACCGTATCCACCGACGGCACGCGCACCCTCTACGTGCTGAAGGACGGACAGCCGGTGCCCGTCAAGGTGAAGACCGGATCGACCGACGGGGAGCGCACCGAGATCGTCTCCGGGCTCGAGGCCGGCGACCTCGTCGTCACCGGCACGACCAACGCGGCGAAGTGAGGACGGGCGCGTGAGCGGGGTTCCCCTGATCGAGTTCCGCGACGTCTGGAAGACCTATGGTCGAGGCGAGGCCGAGGTTCATGCGCTCGCAGGCGTCGATCTCGCCATCGAGGCGGGCGACTTCGTCGCCATCATGGGCCCCTCCGGGTCCGGCAAGTCGACGGCGATGAACATCATCGGCTGCCTCGATACGCCGACGTCCGGCCGTTTTTCCTTCCAGGGCGTCGATGCCGGGCGCCTCGACCGCGCCAGCCGCGCCACCTTGCGCAATCTCTACATCGGGTTCGTCTTCCAGGGCTACAATCTGCTGGCGCGCACGACCGCCGCGGAGAACGTCGAGCTGCCGCTGGTCTACCGGGGCGTCGGCGGTTCCGAACGCCGGCGCCGGGCGCTGGAAGCGCTCGAACTGGTCGGCCTCACCGGCCGCGAGGACCACACGCCGGCCGAGCTTTCCGGCGGCCAGCAGCAGCGCGTGGCGATCGCCCGCGCCATCGTCACCCGGCCGATGCTGCTCGTTGCCGACGAGCCGACGGGCAATCTCGATTCGGCGCGCAGCCACGAGATCATGGAACTGCTCAGCGGCCTCAACCGCGACACCGGCCTCACCGTCGCCATGGTCACGCACGAAGCGGACATCGCCGGCTACGCGCGGCGCACGCTGCGCTTCGTCGACGGCCACGTCGAGGACGACGGCCTCGCCGAGGAGGCCGCCTGATGCTCTACGAGACCATCAAGCTCGCACTGGGCTCCGTGCGCCGCAACGCGCTGCGCTCGGTGCTGACGCTGCTGGGCATCGTCATCGGCGTCGCAGCCGTCATCGCCATGATCACGATCGGCAGCGGCACGACCGAGAAGGTGAAGTCCGACATCTCCAAGCTCGGCAGCAATCTGCTCGTGGTCCGCGCCGGCCGCCCGCCGCAGCCCGGCTCGCCGCAGTCGCAGGTGACCCGCGAACTCGGCGCCAGGGACGTCGAGGCACTGGCGCTTCATCTCGAAGGTACCCGCGCCGTCTCCGCCGCCTCGCAGAAGCAGGTCCGCGTCGTCTACGGCACGGAAAGCCTGTCGGTCGGCGTCACCGGCACGGACACCTCATACTTCGACGCCCGCGACTGGAAGGTCGTCTCGGGACGAGCCTTCAGCGAGTCGGAGGTGCGCAGCGGCACCGGCGTGTGCCTGGTCGGCGAGACCGTGCGCCAGCAGTTCTTCGGTGCCGGCGACCCCGACGGCGCCACCATCCGCGTCGGCAAGATGAGCTGCCGGGTGGTCGGACTGCTTGAGCCGAAGGGCTTTTCCGGCTTCGGCCAGGATCAGGACAACGTCGTCCTGGTGCCGCTCGCCGCCTTCCAGCGCCGCATCGCCGGCAACCGCGACATCGACACGATCTATGTCGCCGCCGACGACGCCACCCCGACCTCGGTGCTGCAGGAGCGCATGGAGGACATCTTGCGCGATGTCCGCCGCATCTCGCCCGACCGCGAGGACGATTTCTCAGTGCGCGACATGACCCAGGTCGCCGACGCCATGGCCAGCGCCACCTCGGTGATGACCGGCATGCTCGGCGCGGTCGCCGCCGTCAGCCTGCTCGTCGGCGGCATCGGCATCATGAACATCATGCTGGTCTCGGTGACGGAACGCACCCGCGAGATCGGCATCCGCCTCGCCATCGGCGCCCACGAGCGGCACATCCTCGTCCAGTTCCTCGTCGAGGCGACCGTTTTGTCGCTGTTCGGCGGCCTGATCGGCATCGCGCTCGGCCTGTCGCTCGCCGGCCTCGCGTCGCTGACGCTGTCGATCCCGTTCAGCCCCAGCCTGTCGGTGATTGCGCTCGCCGTCGGCTTCTCGGCCCTGATCGGGATGGTGTTCGGTTTCTTCCCGGCGCTGCGCGGCGCCCGCCTCGACCCGATCGTGGCCCTCCGCCACGAGTAGCGGCGCCGCCTCGCCTCAGGGCAGCGCCGGCGCGAAATGGGCGCCGAGGAAATAGGGCCAGACGATCAGGCCCAGCACTCCCCACCAGAAGCCCAGCTTCAGGTAGCCGATGGTGAACATCCAGCCGGCAAACCAGACCGTGCCGAGCGAGGAATGCTGTACGATGTTGATCCTGCGTTCCATGTCAGGGCCTTCCCGTTGATGCGGCAGTCTCCGCCGCTCGCGCGGACCGGGCATTGACCGTCGTCAAAGTTACGCGCCGCCGTCGCTGCGATCCCACGGATTCGTGAAATGCCAGTCTATCAGCGGCCGCATCTGCGGCGCCAGGCCGTCGGGCAGGCCGTCGCGGTCGCGGATGACGACCGGCCCTTCGATCTCCGGATCGGCTTCGCCGGCGACGTGGAGACGGATCGCATCGGCGATGTCGGCCGCCGGGGCGTCGACGAAATAGCGCTTGAAGATCACCGTGCCGTTGGGAATCGAGATGAAGTGGAAACGCTCTTCGCGCGGCACGGCGTCGATCGAAAGGCCGGTTTCCTCGCCGACCTCGCGCGCCATGTTGGCATGCAGGTCGACGCGGCCGCCGGGGAAGTCGACGGGTTCGAACGAACCGGCAGCGAAATAGACCCGGCCGGCATTGGCCGTGTGCCGGCCCATGCGCACGGCGACCAGCGCACCGTCGCGCGAGACCAGCACGGCATGGGCGAAGACGTGCTCGGCCGGCGCCGTCTCGCGATGCCGCCGCCAGTGCAGGAACGTCGCGTAGCGGACCGCGTGGCAGCGGCCGGCGAGGCTGCCTCCGGCATAGGCGAGCCTCGACAGGAGTACCACCTGTCCGTCGAAGAGCGCCGGGTTGGCGGCCGTCTCGCGCAGCCAGTTCTCCTCGATCGCCGCGAGATTGGCGCTCTCGAAGGGGTGCGGACCGGCATCGAGGCGCACGTCGACCGCGTCGACCGGCACGATGGTGTTGCGGGG
>CALFXR010000055.1 GCA_937958475.1 uncultured Mesorhizobium sp.
CTCGCCTTCCTCTACGGCTCGATCCTGACCGACGGCGGCGACGGGTCGGGCGGTGTCGCCACGCGCAACGTCTGCGTCTTCGCCGAGGCCGAGGTCGACCGTTCGCCGACCGGCTCCGGCGTCACCGCCCGGCTCGCCGCCATGCACGCCAAAGGCGAGGCCGGCATCGGCCAACAGCGCCTGTTCGAGAGCATCGTCGGCTCGCGCTTCACCGGCGAGGTCGCGCGCCAGGTCGCGCTCGCCGACGGCAGGCAGGGCATCGTCGCCCGCGTCGGTGGCCGTGCGCATTATTCCGGCAGGGCCGAATACTGGGTCGAGGACGGCGACGAACTGGGCAGGGGTTTTCTCGTGCGGTGAAGACAACGAGGCGCCGCGATCCATCAGTCCCGCTGATTCCTGCATTCCAAGTTCTCGCTTCTCCCGCCCTCGTGCCTCTGCCATAAGCAGCGCCATGACCCTCACCGGCTTCATCGCCTATTCCGGCGCCCTCGCGATCGCCGCCGCCATCCCCGGCCCCGGCGTCACCGCGCTGGTGGCGCGCGCGCTGGGCTCCGGCTTCCGCTCCTCGCTGTTCATGGCTTTCGGCCTCGTCGTGGGCGACCTCACCTACCTGACCGCGGTCGTGCTCGGCCTCGCCTTCGTCGCGCAGACCTTCGGCGCCGTCTTCCTCGTCATCAAGTGGCTGGGCGTCGCCTATCTTGCCTGGCTCGCCTGGACCTTCTGGACCACCGGCATCACCGCCGAGACCATCGAGGCGCGCCGCGTCGGCGGCGGGGCGCTGGCCAGCATGGCTGCGGGCCTCGCCGTGACGCTGGGCAATCCGAAGACGATGATCTTCTATCTCGCCATCACGCCGACCATCGTCGACCTCGCCACCATCACGGCGGCCGACTACGCCGTCCTCGCCGCCATCACCATCGTCGTGCTGCTCGTCGTGCTGGTGCCCTATCTCGTCCTGGCGGCGAAGGCGCGCTGGTTCCTGTCGTCGCCGCGCGCCCTGAAGGCGCTGAACCGCACGGCGGCGGGATTCATGATGGGCGCGGCCGCGGCCATCGCCGCGCGCCAGTAGCGGCGCTCTCCGTCCCGCACATTTTTTTCGCGAATGGGCCTCTCGGCATCGGCGGGGATTGATCTTATGTTCGCCACGAACCGCAAGGGAGCGAAACCATGAACAAGCCGGAAACTTCCGCCCGAATCCCCGGCCGCGGCCGGGTCTTCAACTCGATCACCGAGACGATCGGCGACACGCCGCTGGTCGCCCTCGACAAGTTCGCCCGCGAGAAGGGCATGGTCGCCCGGCTGCTCGGCAAGCTCGAGTTCTTCAACCCGATCGCCAGCGTCAAGGACCGCATCGGCGTCGCCATGATCGAGGCGCTCGAGGCTGCCGGCCGCATTACGCCGGGCAAGACCGTACTGGTCGAGCCGACCTCGGGAAACACCGGCATCGCGCTCGCCTTCGCCGCGGCCTCGAAGGGCTACCGGCTGATCCTCACCATGCCCGAGACCATGTCGATGGAGCGGCGCAAGATGCTGCTTCTCCTGGGCGCCGAACTGGTCTTGACCGAGGGTGCCAAGGGCATGAAAGGGGCGATTGCCCGCGCCGAGGAACTGGTCGCCACGTTGCCCGACGCGGTCATGCCGCAGCAGTTCGAGAATCCGGCCAATCCGGAGATCCACCGCCGCACCACGGCCGAAGAGATCTGGAACGATACGCAGGGCGCGGTCGACATCTTCGTCTCCGGCATCGGCACCGGCGGCACCATCACCGGCGTCGGCCAGGTTCTCAAGGCGCGCAAGCCCGGCGTCAAGGTCATCGCCGTCGAGCCGGAAGCCTCGCCCGTGCTGTCCGGCGGCCAGCCCGGCCCGCACAAGATCCAGGGCATCGGCGCCGGCTTCGCGCCGAAGATCCTCGACACGACCGTCTATGACGAGATCGTCAAGGTCACCAACGAGGACGCCTTCGCCAATGCCCGGCTGCTCGCGCGGCTGGAAGGCGTGCCGGTCGGCATCTCGTCCGGTGCGGCGCTGCAGGCGGCGGCGGTGGTCGGCGCGCGGCCCGAGAACGCCGGCAAGACCATCGTCGTCATCATCCCGTCCTTCGCCGAGCGCTACCTGTCGACGGCCCTGTTCGAAGGCCTCGGCGGCTGAGCCGTCCTCCGCCTTCGCCTCGCCCGCCTGGCCCATCCGATAGGGCCGCTTGCCGCTGACGGGCGGCGGCGGGCGGTGGTGGTGTAGGCCTGCGGGGAAGGGGAGGGGAAATCCATGTATACGCTCTACAGCCGGCCAGGCTCCGGCGGTTTCGTCGCCGAGGCGGTTCTCGAGATGGCCGGCCAGCCTGTCACGGTGATCAACGTGCCGAAGGCCGAGCCGCCGGCCGCATTCCTCGCCATCAGCCCGCTCGGCCAGGTCCCGGCGCTGGTGCTCCCCGACGGCCGGGCCATGACGGAATCGGCGGCGATCTCGATCCTCGTTGCCGACCTCCATCCGGAAGCCGGGCTTTCTCCGGGCATCGGATCCCCGGCGCGGCCGGACTTCTTGCGCTGGATGCTGTTCATGTCGTCGGCGCTCTATCCGGCACTGCTGCGCTATTTCTACGCCGATCGCTACACGACCGCGCCGTCGGGCGTCGACGCCGTCCGGGCGGCCGCGCTTCTCGAGACCGACCGCTGCTTCGCCATCGTGGAAAAGGCGCTTGAAGACCGCATGTGGCTGGCCGGCGACAAGATGTCGATCGCCGACGTCTATCTCCTGATGCTCGCCCACTGGCACCCCGCCGGCGACCGGCCGCGCGACGAATGGGTGCGCATCGTCGACCTCTGCTCGCGCCTCCGCGCCCATCCCGTCATCGACCGGCTGAACCGCACGCACCGCTTCTGGTGACAGTGTCCCCGACGGTCGCGCCGCGCCGCTTCCGCCTTTGTGGGTTGGCAAGCGCGCCTCCATGAACGAGTATCCCTGTCCCTGCGCCGGATGAGGGCGGCGCCGCGATAGCAAGCAACGGAGGAATGTTCATGCAGAAGTTCGCCAGGAAACTCGTCGCCGCGGGCGCAGTCGCGCTCGTCTTCGCCGCCGGCGCGGCGAAGGCCGATCAGTTCATCAACGTGCTCACAGGCGGAACCTCGGGTGTCTACTATCCGCTCGGCGTCGCGCTGTCCGAAATCTACGGCAAGAACATCGAGGGCGTGCGCACCCAGGTGCAGGCGACCAAGGCCTCCGTCGAGAATTTGAACCTCATCCAGCAGGGCAAGGGCGAGATCGCATTCGCGCTGGGCGATTCCGTCAAGGCCGCATGGGAAGGCAACGCCGATGCCGGCTTCTCCGGCAAGCTCGACAAGCTGCGTGCCATCGCCGCGATCTATCCCAACTACATCCAGGTCGTCGCCTCGCAGGAATCCGGCATCAAGGAATTCGCCGACCTGAAGGGCAGGAGCCTTTCCGTCGGCGCGCCGAAATCGGGCACCGAGCTCAACGCCCGCGCCATCTTCGGCGCCCTCGGCATGAGCTACGAGGACCTCGGCAAGACCGAGTACCTGCCGTTCGGCGAGTCCGTCGAGCTGATCAAGAACCGCCAGCTCGACGCCACGCTGCAGTCGGCCGGCCTCGGCGTCGCCTCGATCAAGGACCTCGCCGTCTCCCTGCCGATCACGGTCGTCGCCGTGCCCGCCGGCGTGGCCGAGAAGCTCGGCGCCCCGTTCCAGGCCGCGACCATTCCCGCCGGCACCTACGAGGGCCAGGCGGCCGACGTGCCGACGCTGGCCATCACCAACATCCTCGTCACCAGCGCCGACGTCTCCGACGAGATCGCCTACCAGATGACGAAGCAGCTCTTCGACCACCTCGATACCATGGTCGCGGCGCACAAGGCGGCATCCGCCATCAAAATCGAGGAAGCGGCGAAGGGGCTGCCCATCCCGCTGCATCCGGGCGCCGAGCGCTTCTTCAAGGAGAAGGGCCTGATGTAGTCCCGCATCGGCCGGCGCAGGCGGCGGCCTTCGGCCGCATGCGGCGCCGGCCGGCGCTCCGGCGAGTGCGGGGAGGCGCATGTCCGACAAGGCAGGTGAAGCCGCGCCGAGCGCGGCGTTCCACGATCCGACGGGCGAAGGCTTCCCGGCGGGCGGGCAAGGCCGCCTGCTGTTCTGGATCGCCGTCGCCTTCTCGGCCTGGCAGATCGCCACGGCGGCGCATCTCGTCTCCGTGCCGAGCCAGGTGCTGCGCGCCGCCCATGTCGGCTTCCTCCTGCTGCTCGCCTTCCCGCTGGTCGCCGCCGCCCGCGGCATGCCGCCGGCGGGCAGGGTGGGCGCGTGGCTTCTTTCTGCGGCCGGCGTCGTCGTTGCCGTCTACCAGTATGTCGAGTACGCGCCGCTGATCCTGCGTGCCGGCGATCTCAACGGCGTCGATATCGTTTTCGGTGTCGTCGCCCTCGTCACCGTCTTCGCCGCCGCCTGGGCGATCATGGGGCCGGCGCTGCCGATCATCTCCGGCCTGTTCCTGCTCTATGCGCTGTTCGGCGAATACCTTCCCGCTCCGCTCGACCATCGCGGCTACGATTTCGCCCAGGTGATCGACCAGATGGCCTACGGCACCGAGGGCATCTACGGCATCCCGATCTACGTCTCGGCGACCTACATCTTCCTGTTCATCCTGTTCGGCTCGTTCCTCGAGCGCGCCGGCATGATCCGCCTGTTCACCGACGTCTCCATGGGCCTGGTCGGCCATGCCCGCGGCGGCGCCGCCAAGGTCGCTGTCATCGCCTCGGGCCTGATGGGCACGATCTCCGGCTCGGGCGTCGCCAACGTCGTCACCACCGGCCAGTTCACCATCCCGCTGATGAAGCGCTTCGGCTACCGCGCCGCCTTCGCCGGCGGCGTCGAGGCGACCGCCTCGATGGGCGGGCAGATCATGCCGCCGGTCATGGGAGCGGTCGCCTTCATCATGGCCGAGACGCTCGGCGTCGAGTATTACGAGGTCGTCAAGGCGGCGCTGATCCCGGCCCTGCTCTATTTCGCATCGGCCTTCTGGATGGTGCATCTCGAGGCCGGCCGCCACGGGCTGCTCGGCCTGCCGCGCGCCGACCTGCCGTCGCCGCTGGCCGCCCTGCGCCGCGGCTGGTACCTGATCCTGCCGCTCGCCGTGCTCGTCTGGCTGCTGTTCTCCGGCTACACGCCGCTCTACGCCGGCACGATCGGGCTGGCGCTCACCGTGCTGCTCATCCTCGGCGGCTCGGTCGCGCTCGGCATCCCGTCGGCCGTTCTGCGCGTGGTCTTCTGGATCGGCCTCGGCCTCGTCGCGGCGAGCTTCTTCCGCATCGGCATCAACGCCATCCTCGTCGCTGCCGCATTGCTCGTCGCCGCCAACCTCTTCGTCGCCGGCGGTCGCGACACGCTCGTCGCCTGCCGCGACTCGCTCGCCGAGGGCGCGCGCACGGCACTTCCCGTCGGCGTCGCCTGCGCCGTCGTCGGCGTCATCATCGGCACCATGACGCTGACCGGCGTCGCCACGACCTTCGGCCAGTTCATCGTCTCGGTCGGCGAAGAGAGCCTGTTCCTGTCGCTGCTCCTGACCATGGTCACCTGCATCATCCTCGGCATGGGCATTCCGACCATCCCAAACTACATCATCACCTCGTCGATCGCCGGGCCGGCGCTGCTGGAGCTCGGCGTGCCGCTCATCGTCAGCCACATGTTCGTCTTCTATTTCGGCATCCTCGCCGACCTGACGCCGCCGGTGGCGCTGGCCTGCTTCGCCGCTGCGCCGATCGCCCGCGAGAAGGGGCTGAAGATCTCGATCGAGGCGATCAAGGTCGCCGCGGCCGGCTTCGTCATTCCCTTCATGGCCGTCTACACGCCGGCGCTGATGCTGCAGGACGGCGGGCCGCTCGCCGCCGCCATCGGTTACTGGCCCGCAGTCGCCTATATCGTGGTGAAGACGGTGCTCGCCATCGGCCTGTGGGGGGCGGCCGTCATCGGCTTCCTCGTCGTGCGCATGACGCTGGCCGAGCGCCTCCTGGCGGCGGCTGCTGCCTTCACGCTCGTCGCCGCGCTGCCCGCCACCGACGAGGTCGGCTTCGCCCTTTCGGCGATCCTCGTCGCCTGGCACTGGCGGCGGACGCGGCGCTCCGGGGCCGCCGTGGCGCCGAAGGCCGGCGGATGAGCCTGTGCGTCCTCGCCGCCGGCAAGGCGACGGTATTCGCCGTCTCCGCCTTCACGCTTTCCTGGACGCATTCGGTCGAGCGCACCGAGTGGCGCGAGGACTGGCTGGTCGAGCCAGCCGGGCTGCGGCTCGTCGAGGCGCGGGTCAAGGGGTCCGGCGCCGGCATGGAACCCGGCGGGGACGCGGTCCTCGAGGATGGCTGGTACGTCTACCGGCCGCAGCGACCGCCGCAGCCATCGCTGCTGCTCGCGGCTTCGGGGGCGACGCAGGGCGGCTGGCTGCTGTGCTCCGGCGGCGCGTGCGCTTCATTCGGCGCCGCGGCCGGGGAGACGGTCGAACTCGCGTCGTGCGCGGGCGACGATCGCTGAACGGCGCGGGAGTGGAATCGCCCTCAGGCGTAGCGCGAACCGGCGGCGCGGCGGGCGCAGGCCGGTCCGGGGCCGCGCATGTAGTACCGCTCGGGGCGGTAGGTCGGCGCGAGGAACTCGCGCAGCGCGAATGCGAAACCCTTGATGTGACGCCGCAGTGCCATAGTCCTGGTCCCTGACCCTCGGATGTCCCTTCCGATTGGCTGCACCATACGCCGCACCGATGAATAGTCCGTGAACGACATATTAATGTTTGCCGAAAACGCCTTGGAATCATGACGGAATCCGGCATGAATCGCGGCATTCTCATGGCGCGCGCGCAATTGTCCGCCTTGTGGCATTCCGGCAACGCCGCGCGCTAGGCCAGGACAAGGGGTGGCCGCCGATCCCGTCGCCGCGAAATTTCGGAACCCGGCGATATGTCGCCCGTTGTCTTGGCGGGCGCGGAGACGCCGCGCCATGGGGCCGACGCCCTCCGAAAAACCACCAAAGACAGGAAAGGGAGAGAGCCATGGGCTTCTTTTCGAAGGACATCAAGTCGTTGGACGACCTGTTCGTCCACACGCTGCGCGACATCTACTACGCCGAGAAACAGATCCGCGATTCGCTGCCCGACATGGTCGAGAAGGCCACCAATCCGATGCTCAAGCAGGGCTTCCAGAAGCACCTGGAAGAGACCAAGGGCCACATCGCCCGCGTCGAGGAGGTCTTCCGCATGCACGGCGTCGAGGCGAAGGAGGTCAACTGTCCGGCCATCGACGGCATCCTCGAGGAGGCGAACGAGGTCGCCGGCGAGGTCGATGACAGGCAGGTCCTCGACGCGGCCCTGATCGCCGCCGCGCAGGCGGTCGAGCACTACGAGATGACCCGCTACGGAACGCTGGTCGAATGGGCCAAGCAGCTCGGCCGCGCCGACTGCGCTGCGGTGCTGAAGCAGAACCTCGACGAGGAGAAGGCGACCGACAAGAAGCTGACCGAACTCGCCCAGAGCAAGGTCAATCTCGCCGCCGCCGAATAGCGGCAGGCGACGCAGGCCGCCCGAAGGGGCAGGCCGCCGGCGGGAACGGCGCGCAACCCCAGCGCTGCCGTTCCCGTACGCTCGTCTCGCCCCCTCATTTGCCGTGGGTCGCCGGCAAGGGCGCCGCCGTGATCATGCCGCGTCGGCAAGGAACAGCCGGTTGAAGTTCGCCCTCCCCTTCGGGCTGAAGGTGACCGCCCTGCCGTCCGGTTGGCGCCGCGCCCATTTCTCCACCATCACCTTGTCGTAGATCGCCGCGCCCAGCGAGCCGGCGAGGTGGCTGCGCCGCACGCTCCAGTCGAGGCAGGCGCGGCAGACCGGCCGCCGCCCCTTGCGCAGCGCGCCGACGTCGATGCCGATTCCGGCGAAGAAGGCCGCGCCCGTTGCCGACAGTTCCAGGCCGTCCTCGTTGCGCTCGATGATGCCACGCGCGCAAAGCCCGTCGAGCAGCGCCACGCCCATCGTGCCGGCGAGGTGGTCGTAGCAGACGCGGGCCTCGCGCATGCCGGTGTCGCGCGGCCCGGGGAGGACCTTCTTCGGGCCGAGCGTCGACGCCACGCCCATGATCGATTCCAGCATCGCCGCCACCTGGTGGTCGGCCAGGCGGTAGTAGCGATGGCGACCCTGCCGGGTGACGCGCGCCAGCCCGCCGTCGGCGAGCTTGGCAAGGTGCGCGCTCGCCGTCGGCAGCGTCACGCCCGCCTCCAGCGCCAGTTCGCTTGCCGTCAGCGCGGTGCCGCCCATCAGTGCCGCAAGCATGTTGGCGCGCGCCGGCTCGCCGACGAGACTGCCGATCAGCGCCAGATCCGTTCCTGCTTTCATGGTTCGGTCCTCATCGAAGCATTCTCACGAACCGAGCACTATCCTGGCTCCATATCAAGGAGCCGACGATGACTGCCGATCCGCTGTCCCTTCCTGCGGAGCCCGCGGCCCTCCCGCACCGCCCGCCAGCGCCCGGTGCCGGTCCGAGCGGCGCGTTTCGCCGCTTCCTTCTCTGGTACGATCGCTACCTGCAGCGCCGGACGCTGGCAGAACTCGACGAGCGTCTGCGCGACGACATCGGCCTGACACGCGAGGACATCCGGCGCGAGTGCCGCAAGCTCTTCTAGCACGAACCATGCGTCTGACGCTTCGATCGCGGTCGAAGCGTCGGCGCCAACGGAGAGGACCCCGATGACCATCACCTGTTTCATCCGCTACGAGATCGATCCCTTCCGCCGCGACGCCTTCGCCGAATACGCGCGCGTCTGGGGCCAGGCGATTCCGCGCTGCGGTGCGGATCTCCTCGGCTATTTCGCCCCGCACGAGGGTTCGGCGACGACCGCCTACGGCGTCTACGACATCGGCAGCCTCGCCGCCTACGAGGCCTACCGCGCCCGTCTCGCCGACAGCGAACTCGGCCGGCGCAACTACGAATTCGCCAGGCGCGAGCGCTTCATCCTCAAGGAGGACCGCATCTTCCTGAAGCTTGTCTCCGCCCCGCATGCCCAGGGAGGGACAACGTGATCGCCGTCATCTTCGCCGGCTACCGGCTGACATCGGGAAGGCCGACGACAGGGCCCCCCGTCAGGCGCTTCCGATCAAGACGCCCGCGGCGAACACCAGCGCACCGCCGAGAACGACCTGGAAGGCAGCGCGCAGGAACGGCGTCTCCATGTAGCGGTTCTGGATGAAGGCGATCGCCCATAGCTCCACGAACACCACCGCCACCGCCACCGTGGTCGCCGTCCAGAAGTCCGGGATGAGGTAGGGCAGGGCGTGGCCGAGCCCGCCCACCGCCGTCATGATGCCGGACGCCAGGCCGCGCTTCAGCGGCGAGCCGCGGCCCGACAGCTTGCCGTCGTCATGCGCGGCCTCGGTGAAGCCCATCGAGATGCCGGCGCCGACCGAGGCGGACAGGCCGACGAGGAAGGTCTGCCAGGTATCGCCGGTGGCGAACGCCGCGGCGAAGATCGGCGCCAGCGTCGATACCGAGCCGTCCATCAGGCCTGCCAGTCCCGGCTGCACGTAGGTGAGGATGAACTGGCGGCGCTCGGCCGTGCGCTCCTCGGCCTGGACGTCTGCCGGCACATGGGTCTGCTCCATGCTCTGGGCGACCGCCTCGTGCTTGCCTTCGGCCGCGGCGAGGTCGCCGAGCAGCTTTCGCGTCGAGGCGTCCGAGGTCTGCTTCATTGCCTCCTCGTAGAAGCGCTGGGCCTGGCGCTCCATGTCGGCCGCCTGGCCGCGCACCTTGTCGATGCCGAGCGGCCGCACCAGCCAGTCCGGCTTGCGCTCGTAGAAGCCGCGCACGTGCTCGCGGCGGATCAGCGGGATGCGCTCGCCGAAGCGGGCGCGGTGCAGCTCGATCAGCGCGGCCCGGTGGCCGTCCTCTTCCGCCGCCATGGCATCGAACATCTTCGCGGAATGCGGGAACTCGTCGCGCACGCCGTCGGCATAGGCGCGGTAGATGCGGCTGTCGTCCTCCTCGGACGAGATGGCGAGGGCGAGGATCTCCTGCTCCGACAGCGAATCGAAGGAGCGGCGGCCGAAACCGAAGACGCGGGAAAGCATGACGGAAACTATCCAGTTTAGAATTGTTCTAATCTAATGCCGATGAGGCCTCTGTTCAACGCCCTGCCGATGGTGCTCCCTTTTCCCCGCGCGCGGGGATCCGGGGCTTCGCGCCGCGCCGATCGATGGATCACATCTTTTTGTTGGTCGCCGCGCGCCGGCCGGGCCACACTCGCCACCGACTCGCCGGGGAAACCGCCATGAACGCTGCCGCCATAGCCGCACCCGGTATCGCCGACGTACGCGCCGCCGCCCGGCGTCTCGCCGGCGTCGCCGTTGAAACGCCGCTCCTCGAACATGCGGCGCTCGGCGAACGGCTCGGCGGGCGCGTGTTCTTCAAGGCGGAGGTCCTGCAGCGCACCGGCTCCTTCAAGATCCGCGGTGCCTACAACAAGATCGCGGCGCTCGAGCCCGCGGAAAGGGCGCGCGGGGTCGTCGCCTTCTCATCCGGCAACCACGCACAGGGCGTGGCCGCTGCGGCGCGCATCTTCGGCATCCGCGCCGTCATCGCCATGCCGGCGGACGTGCCGCGGGTGAAGCTCGACGCGGTCCGCGCCATGGGCGCCGAAGTGGTCCCCTTCGACCGTTTCGGCGACGACCGCATGACGATCGTGAAGCCCTGGCTCGATGCCGGCATGGCGCTGGTGCCGCCCTACGACGATCCGCTGATCGTCGCCGGCCAGGGAACCGTCGGCCTGGAGATCGTCGCGCAGGCGCATGCCGCTTGTGTCGCGCCCGACATCGTCGTCGTGCCGTGCGGCGGCGGCGGCCTCACCGCGGGCGTGGCAATCGCCGTCACCGACGCGTTGCCCCGAGCCGGGGTCTGGGGCGTCGAGCCGGAGAATTTCGACGACACGCGCCGCTCGCTCGCCGAGGGCCGCCGCGTCGCCAACGAGCCGGGTCACAGCTCGATCTGCGACTCCATCCTGACCGCCGAGCCCGGCGTCGTCACCTTCGAGGTCAACAGGCGCAAGACCGCCGGCATCGCCGTCGTCAGCGACGCCGAGGCTGCCGCCGCGGTGCGCGAGGCGATGCTGTCGCTGAAGCTGGTCGTCGAGCCGGGCGGCGCGGTCGGCCTCGCCGCGCTCATCGCCGGCAGGATTCCCGTCGCCGGCCGGACCGTCGTCGTCGTGCTCTCCGGCGGCAACGTCGACCCCGCAGCCTACGCGCGGATCATCGCCCCGGATTGACCGTCGTTCAGTCCAGCGTCCGCCGGAAGCGCAGCAGCGCCAGTGCGGCATAGACGAAGATGAAGATCACCAGCGCCCCGATTTCGAAGGAGACGGCGGCGAGGTCGGCGCCCTTCAGCATGATGGCGCGGATCACCCTGAGGAAATGCGTCAGCGGGAAGATCTCGCCGAGCACCTGCGCCCAGCCGGGCATGCCGCGATAGGGAAACATGAAGCCGGAGAGAAGCAGCGACGGCAGGAAAAAGAAGAAGGTGAGCTGCATCGCCTGCATCTGCGAGCGCGCCGCGGTCGAGATCGTGTAGCCGAGCAGGACCAGCGACAGGACGAAGATCAGGATCGCCGAGAACAGCAGCGTCATCGAGCCGGCGAAGGGCACGCCGAACAGGAGCTTCGCCGCCGCCAGCACGACGATCACCTGCACGGCACCGACGGCGAGATAGGGCAGGATCTTGCCGAGCATGATCTCCACCGGACTCGCCGGCATGGCGAGCAGGTTCTCCATCGTGCCCCGCTCGGTCTCGCGCGTCAGCGCCATCGAGGTCATCATCACCATCGTCATCTGCAGGATGACGCCGAGCAGCCCGGGCACGATGTTGTACTGCGAGATGCCCTCGGGGTTGTAGCGGCGGTGCACGACGACCTCCAGCGATCCCGCCGCGGCGCGCGCGGCCGCCGCCTCCAGCCCCTGCTCGCGCAGCAGCGCCTGCTGGGCCACCGTGCCCAGCGTCGAGATGGCGCCGCTCGAGGCCGACGGGTCGGTGGCGTCGGCCTCGATCAGGATCTGCGGGCGGTCGCCGCGCGCCATCCGCGTGGCGAAGTCGGCGGGGATGGTCACGACGAAGGCGACCTCGCCGCTCTGGATCAGCGCTTCGGCCTCCGCCGCGCTCGCCGCGACGTGCTCGAAGCGGTAGTAGCCGGTGGTCTCCAGCGCCGAGACCATGGCGCGGGTGTAGTGGTCGTTGCTGGTCGCGACCAGCGCCGCCGGCAGCGCCTTCGGGTCGTTGTTGATGGCGAAGCCGAACAGCACGAGCTGCATCAGCGGCACGCCGAGCATCATGGCGAAGGTGATGCGGTCGCGCCGCATCTGGATGAACTCCTTGGCGAGCAGCGCCGCCAGCCGGCCGGGCGAGAACACCGCGTTCATGACATGTTGTCCCGCGACGCGCCCATGAACTGGATGAAGACGTCCTCGAGGCTCGTCTCGCCGGCCTCGACGATCGTTCCGGGCCTTTCCCTCATCGGCGCCAGCGCGGCCTCCAGCCTGGCGAGGTCGGAGCCGACCACGTGCAGCGTCGTGCCGAACGGCGCCACCTGGTCGACGCCTGGCTTGCCCGTCAGCGCCGCCGCCACCTCGTCGAGCCTTGGCCCGTGGACGACGAAGGTCGTCAGCCCGGAGCCGGCGACCACCTCGTCCACCGTGCCCGTCGCCAGCATGCGTCCGTAGGAGATGTAGCTGATGCGGTGGCAGCGCTCTGCCTCGTCCATGTAGTGGGTCGAAACCAGCACGGTGAGGCCGCCATGGGCCAGGCGATGGATCTCGTCCCAGAAGTCGCGCCGCGCCTTGGGATCGACGCCGGCCGTCGGCTCGTCGAGCAGCAGCAGCTTCGGCTGGTGCATGATGCAGGCGGCGAGCGCCAGCCGCTGCTTCCAGCCGCCCGACAGCGTTCCGGCGAGCTGGTTGCGCCGGCTGGTCAGGCCGAGGTCTTCCAGCGTCCGGTCGACCGCGTCCTTTGCCGGCTTCATGCGGTAGAGGCGCGCTACGAACATCAGGTTCTCGGCGATCGTCAGGTCCTCGTAGAACGAGAACTTCTGCGTCATGTAGCCGACTTCGCGCTTGATCCTGAGGCTGTCCGTTCTCAGGTCGTGGCCGAGCACCTGGCCCTCGCCCTCGTCGGGCGTGAGCAGGCCGCACATCATGCGGATCGTCGTCGTCTTGCCCGAGCCGTTCGGCCCGAGGAAGCCGACGATCTCGCCTTCGGCGACGCTCATCGACACGTTGTCGACGACGGTCTTGCCACCGAAGCGCTTGACCAGCCCGCTGACCTCGATCGCGTTCATGGCGTGCCTGCGGCATTGCGGGGAGCGCGGGCCATCACCGGCCGAGCTCCACATCCACGATCTGCCCCGGCTGCAGCCCGTCGCTGCCGCCCTCCGGCCGCGCCTCGACGAGGTAGACGAGCTTCTGCCGCGTCTCCAGCGAGTAGATGACCGGCGGCGTGAACTCGGGGCTGGTGGAAACGTAGCTGACCCGCGCGGTCAGGCCCGGCGCGCAGCCGTCGCAGTGCACCGCGAGCAGGGAACCGACGGAGATGGCCGAGAATTGCGCCTCCGGAACGTAGATGCGCAGCTTCACCGCGCCGTCGGGGAGCAGCGACACGACCGGGGCCGATGGGCCGGCGATGTCGCCGGCGTTGCGGATGACGTCGTCGATCCGTCCGGCGGCGGGCGCGGCGATGCTGCGCCGGGACAGCCGCCAGCGTGCCTGGTCGAGCGCGGCGGCCGCCTGCTGCACCTGGCTCTCCGCCGCCTTGATCGCCTCGGGACGCGCCGGCAGCGCGGCGACGGCGAGGTTGGCCTTGGCCTGGCCGATGGCCGCATCGACGACCTCGACCTGCGTCGATGCCTCGTCGAGCTGGGCCTGCGTGGCGATGCCGCGCTTGAACAGATCCTGCACGCGCGCAAGCACGCGCCGCGCCTCCGAGGCCTGCGCCTCCGCGGAGCGCAGCGTCGCCTCCAGCACGGCAATCTCCTCGGGGCGCCGTCCGAGCCGGAGATCGGCCAGCTGCGCCTCGGCCTGGCCGAGGGCCGCCTCGGCCTGGGTGACCGCGATGGTGGCGTCGTCGGCCTCGAGCGCCGCGACCGGCGCCCCTTCCTCGACGCGCTCGCCGCGCCTCACCGAGACGCTGCGGATCTGCGCGACCTCGATCGGCGCGAGCAGCACGTAGTCGCCCTCGACATAGCCGACCGCGATGGGCGCCGCCGGCCCGCAGGCTGAGATGAGCGTTGCCAGGTAGGGGATGGAGCAGAGAATGCTCATGACGACTTGCCCTTGATCGCGGTGCGGATGGCGTGGACGTTTTCGGAGACGACGCCGGCGATGCGCGCCGCCTCGGCGGGGCCGATCGCGCTCCAGCCCATGCGCCGCAGCACCGCCTCGCGGCCGATGCGGAAATAGACCACCTGGCCGATGATGGCGAAGACGCGCAGCCGGGTCTCCTCGGCCTCCGCCTCCTCGCCCGTCGCCGTCGCCCAGATGGCGCAGAGGCGCCGGTGCACCGGCTCGAAAACGCCGGAATAGATGGCGTCAAGCGCCGCCGTCGGGTGCGAAAGCTCCCGCAGCACGAACTGGACGATCTCGCCCGCCTCCGGCTGTGCGACGATGAAGCCGACCATGCGCTGCACGATCATGTCGATCTGCGCCGTCGCCGCCGCTTCCCCGCTCTGGCCGTCGCCCGGCGCGCCGGCGGCGATCGCCGGGCCGGCGATGCGCTGGATCGTCTCGACGATGAAGCCGGCGCAGGCGAGCCTGAGCCCTTCCTTGCCGCCGAAGTGGTAGGCGATCGAGCCGATGTTGGCGTTGGCGGCGGCCGCGATGTCGCGCGTCGAGGCGCCGTCGAAACCCCTCTGGCCGAAGAGCTGGAGCGCGGCGCGGATCAGCGCCGCCCGCGTCTGCTCGGCCTGCTGGGAAGAAGCGTCGCGCGCGCCGCCGGGGGGTGTCTTCATGTTCATGGCGTCGTTTAATCAATCGATTGATCAAAGTCAACCCTGTTGAATGTGACAGTCGCGAACGGTTAAGTCGCGGCGTGGCGAGGGAAAGCGAACGCAAGTTTCTGGTGGCCGGCGACGCGTGGCGCGCCTGCGGCGGCGAAGCCGTGGCGATCACCCAGTTCTATGTCTTCGCCGAACCCGACCGCTCGGCGCGCGTGCGCCTGCGCGGCGACGGCAGGGCCACCATCACCATCAAGTTCGGCGACCACGGCCGCCACCGCGAGGAGTTCGAATACGCCGTGCCTTTCGCCGATGCGGAGGAGATGCGTGCCTTCGCCGCGGGCCGCGTCATCGAGAAGACCCGCCACCACGTGTTCTGGCGCGGCTATGTCTACGAGGTCGACGTCTTCGAGGGCGGGCTTTCCGGCCTGATCGTCGTCGAGCTGGAGACCCCCGACGAGGTTGCCGACGCCGACCTGCCGCCCTGGCTCGGGCGCGAGGTCACCGGCGACAGCGCCTACTACAATTCCAGCCTCGCCCTCTACGGGAGGCCCGCGCCGTGACCTACCGCATCAGGCCTGATCGCCCCTTCGCCGTCGAGATTCGCCGCATCGCCCGCGAACTGGTCGACGGCGTCATGTCCGACCTCGATCTCGCCCGGCGCAGGCCGGAGGAGGGCTTCCACCGCTGCCGTCGCCGCATCAAGCGGTTGCGCGCGCTGATCCGCCTGGTGCGTGCCGCCGATCCCGAATACTGGAAGGCCGAGGACGCCCGCTGGCGGGATCTGGCGCGCAGCATCGCCGGCGCCCGCGAGGCCGCCGCCCTGGTCGAGACTCTCGATCGCGTCGTCGCCGCCTTTCCCCGCGCGACGGCTGGAGACGGGTTCGCCGTCCTGCGCGCCGCGCTGGTGGCGCGCCACGACCGCATCGCCGGCGAGACCTCGGGCATCGATTCCGTCATCGGCGCCGCCGTCTGGACCGCCGAGGGCGGCCGCGCCGCCCTCGCCACCGCGACCTTGCCCGAGGATCCCGGCGAGGCGGCCGACCTGCTCGCGCAGGGGGCCGGCCGCGTCGTGCGCCGCGCCGCAAAGGCGCTGAAGGTGGCGCGCAGGTCCGGCGACACCGAGGATTTCCACGAGCTGCGCAAGTGCGTGAAGGCGCATGCCATGCATGTCGAACTGCTGCGCGCCTACTGGCCGCGGCCGGTCAAGGCGCGGCTGAAGGCGCTCGACGCGCTGGGCGAGCAACTCGGCGAACTCAACGACGCGCTCGTCATGCGGCTCCTTGCCGCATCCGACCATTCGGTCTTCGGTGGCGACGAGACGCGCCGCCGGCTCCTGCGGCTGCTCGAGCGCTCGGAGAAGACGCTGCGCCGGCGTTGCATCGAGGGCGCCGAGGCCGCCTTCGATCCCGTCCCGCGCAAGATCGGCCGCAAGGTCGCCGGCCGCTACCGCGACGATGCGGCTGCGGCCGGCTGAGCCGTCGCGGCCTTCACCTTTCTCGGCTCCCGGTCCATAGTCGCGGCCCACACGAGCGGGAGGCGTGCGGCAGGCGATGAGCGCGGAGGGCGAAACCTATCTCGACCGGTTCGGACGCTTCCTCGCGCGCCGGCTGGAATCGTCCTCCTCCGGCTACGAGCCCTACACGCCTTCCGATCCCGACACGCTGCGTCGCACGCTGGAACCCGGCGACATCCTCCTCGTCGAGGGCAACCAGAAGATCTCCGCGGCGATCAAGTACCTCACCCAGTCGACCTGGTCGCATTCGGCGCTCTATGTCGGCGACGCCCTGCCGGAGCCGGCCGGCGGCGGCGAACGGCCGCGCCTCGTCGAGGTCAATCTCGGCGACGGCTGCATCGGCGTGCCGCTGTCGAAGTACCGCACCTACAACACCCGCATCTGCCGGGCGAGCGGGCTGACCCCGGAGGACCGCGCCAGGATCGTCTCGTTCATGGTCGAGCGCATCGGCCTGCGCTACGACCTGAAGAACATCTTCGACATGCTGCGCTACTTCTTCCCGACTCCGCCGGTGCCGGTGCGCTGGCGCCGACGCATGATCGCCTTCGGCTCCGGCGACCCGACACGGGCCGTCTGCTCGACGCTGATCGCCCAGGCCTATGCCACGGTACGCTACCCGATCCTGCCCGAGATGACGCGTGCCCCCGGCCGCGCCTCGGCGCAGTCGCACTATTCGCGCGAGGAGATCCTGCACATCCGCCATCACTCGCTGTACACGCCGCGCGACTTCGACCTGTCGCCCTATTTCCGCATCGTCAAGCCGACGCTCGAATACGGCTTCGACTACCGCACCATAACCTGGGCGGAAGACGGCGGCGGCGCCCGGCGCGTCCGCGCCGCGGAGTAGGGCGGCTACGCCAGCCCGGCCTTGCGCACCGCCTCGGCCGAGCTGCGGCTCACCGGCAACAGCGCGCCGCCCGGCATTTTCAGCAACAGCTTGCCGTCGCGACGCACGGCCCCCTGCACGGCGTCCAGCGCCACCCAGTGCGAGCGGTGGATCTGCAGGCCGGCAACGCCCGTCGTCTCGCGGATGGCGTCGGCGAGCCTCATCAGCACCAGCCCCGTCCCCTGGTCGGTGCGTACCTCGACATAGTGGTCGTTGACGGTCAGCGAGATCAGCCGGCCGCGCAGCCTGGGCGCGAGCCGTTCGACGATCGGCGGG